>CALGTT010000051.1 GCA_937901485.1 uncultured Ruminococcus sp. | reverse complement strand
CCAGATTCCCGTTGCCGGTGTTCAATGAGGAGGATTCAGACTTTTTCAAATGTGAAATAATGTCCTCCGCCGATTCCAGAAGCTCCGCCTTTTTACTGTTCCACAGCTCTGCAATCGTTCGCAGCAAGTCCGAAAAGCCGGGCATTCCATAGCGTGACTGCACAGGGAAATACGTTCCGGCAAAAAACGGTTTCTTATCCCAAGTCATGAAAATACTTGTCGGCCAGCCGCCGCTGCCTGTAAACGCCTGACACACCGCCATATACACGCTATCGATGTCGGGGCGTTCCTCACGGTCAACCTTGATGGAGATATAGTGTTTGTTCAGAATCTCCGCCGTTTTCTCGTCCTCGAAGCTCTCGTGCGCCATCACATGGCACCAGTGGCAGGTGCTGTAGCCGATGCTCAGGAAAATCGGCTTGTTCTCGGCTTTCGCTCTTGCGAATGCCTCCTCACACCACGGATACCAGTTCACGGGATTATAGGCGTGCTGGAGCAGGTAGGGGCTTGTGGAATGTTTCAGATGGTTGCTCATACGCTCTCCTTCAAACGGCATCAATATGCGGTAATGATATTCTGCACATACTGCTGCATTTCTTTCCTGGATGCAATTGTGTGCGTGCCGTCAATCACTTCATGTTTCTGCGCTTCCGTCAGTGATGAAAATTTCTCCATCGCCTCAGGATTCATCGCAAGCGCCATGCCCAGTCCCACGGGCATTTCTGTTTTTTCCATCGTTTCTTCCTCCGTTATTTTTTTGAAAGTAGTATCTGCTGCATTGCTGGTTTTATCCGTCAGCTACCGGATGTCTCCGTTTGCAGGGTTATCAAGAACCCTGCCGTTCTCAGCAAAACGTGAGCCGTGACAGGCACAATCCCACGAATGCTCGGCAGCATTCCAGTGCAGCGCACAGCCCAGATGCGGACAGCGTTTGCCAGTGAAGGTCAGCAGATTCACTGCAGATTCCAGACCATTGACAAACAGCTGTGGTTTCAGTATGCTCCTTGATGGGCTGAATACATCCGCATACTCGTTCTTCTTCCCCTGCACCAGATCCGAAAGCAGTATTGCAGAGAGCATTGCCCCCGTCATGCCCCATTTGTTGAAGCCGGTCGCCGTGAAAAGCTGTGCCGTACGGTTCGAATACTGCCCGATATAGGGCATTTCATCCAGACTCATGCAGTCCTGCGCCGCCCAGTGACATAGCTCCTTTGCATGGGGATAATGCTGCTGGGCGAAATGTCGCAGCTCCGTCCAGTTGCCGCCTTTTTTGCCAGTGCGATGACCGCCGCCGCCGAGAAGCAGATATTTTCCATAGCTGCGGAAAGAGAGTCCCGTTTTGCTTTCATCCACATACATTCCGTCCACATTCTGTGCGTTTTCAAGAGCAAGCACATACGAACGGTGCTGATAGAGCTTGAGAAAATAGCTGCCGTGCTTGTTGATAAAGGGGAAGTGCGTTGCCACAATTACTGTTTTTGCTGTAATTTTTCCGCAGTCTGTTATTGCTGTAGTTCCACGCATTTCCTGCACAAAAGTATTCTCATAAATGGGAAGTCCCTGCGCAATGGCGGCGAGGAATTTCAGCGGATGGAATTGCGCCTGATCAGGGAACATCACCGCACCTGCCGTAGGAAAAGGCAGCAGCAGTTTCTCACAAAACCTTGCAGAATAGCCTATTTTTGCAAGTGCCGACATTTCTTGCTCCAATACGTCCCTGTCACCGATCGAATAGACATAGTTGTCTTTCTGCTCATAGTCGCAGTCGATGTTTCCGCAAAGTTCTGCATATTTTGAGAATGCAAGTCGGTTTGCCAGCAGATATTTCTGTGCCGTTTCAGCTCCGCCGCTCTTGAGCATTTTGTGATAGATCAGCCCATGCTGAACTGTGATTTTCGCAGTTGTATGTCCCGTTGTGCCGGAGCAGATGCGATGTTTTTCCACGAGCATACAGTCCACGCCGTTCTGTTTCAGAAAATACGCTGTCAGAATGCCTGCAATGCCGCCGCCGATGATCAGAACGTCAGTTGAAATGTCGCCGTTCAGCTTCGGAAACGTCGACATCTGTACGTTCTTTTGCCAGATTGATTCCATAATTCCTCCTGTAGAAACGCCGTCCGATGGGATTCAGACGGCGTTCAGATTATAAATCCTGCAAGTCCGCAGCGGTCAGGTCGTTCTCCACATTATCCCTCGCAAGGTCGTTGTCAATGACCGCATAAGCATCGGAAATGGGCTTTTCCTGCGAGAAAGGCTTTGTGTGGTAAACCTTCTGTGCAGGTGGTTTTGTTCCCGCAATAATCGGGTTGACGTGCGCCTTTCCGTGCTTTGCCTTCCCCTGAATTTCGGGGACTGCCGCTGCTGTATTCTTCGGCTGCGCGTGCGTCCATTCCGGACGGCTCATGCCCTGTTTTGCCATGTTCATCACCTCGGGAGTAGTATGTGAGGGTTTTGTTGAATTATGTATATCCCGAATACCCGATGTCATACTAAATCTGAAAACAGAGAAAACTGGAGGAAATCTGATGCAAAAGGATTATTTCAAGGGCTGGTATTTCAAATGCAGCAACGATACACAGACGATTGCTTTTATTCCGGCATTTCATCGGACAGAACACCGTGAAACTGCCTCCTTACAGATCATCACAGACGATGCGGCATTCAATCTTACCTTTGCTTCTTTGAAATTTCAGGAGAAGCCGCTGGCTGTCCGCATTGGTGACAATGTGTTTACTGAAAAAGGCATTCGGCTGAATATCCGGACGGACAAGCTGACGGCACACGGAACACTTCGTTTCGGGAAACATTCACCCCTCCACTATGACATCATGGGACCGTTTCAGTTTGTGCCGTTCATGCAATGCAGGCACAGCGTTTTCAGCATGGCACATCGAGTAGACGGACAGCTTACCATTAACGGACAGGTATATCATTTTCAGAATGGTCTGGGCTATATTGAGGGTGATTGCGGCACTTCGTTTCCGGAGCGATACATCTGGACGCAATGCAGCTTTCCGTCAGGTTCCCTGATGCTGTCCGTGGCGGATATTCCGCTGTACGGTCTGCATTTTACCGGAATCATCGGTGTTGTTATGCTGAACGGAAAAGAGCACCGCATTGCCACCTATCTCAGTGCGAAGGTGCAGCATATCGGAAAGAATACCGTTACTGTCCGACAGGACGATTATGTGCTGACTGCAAAGCTGCTTGAAAAGAATTCGCATCCCCTCCTTGCGCCGGATCACGGAAATATGAGCCGCACCATTCACGAAAATGCATCCTGCAAGGCTTGCTATCGGTTTTCGCACAAAGGACAGACGCTGTATGAGTTTACAAGTGACAGGGCAAGTTTTGAGTTTGAGTATCAGTGAAAAAGCAAAAAGCACTATGCAAAAGTCACGGAGTTTTCTGGCACTTCTCCAAAACAATTGCATGGTGCTTTTCAGCGCATCAAGGTGAACCAATTCAGATCATCTTGAACTGTCACTATTATAGCATATCTGCTTGTGTTTGTCAATCTTTTCTGAAATGCTGTATACAAACATGTACCAAACTCCTGTAAGCAATTATACCCATACGAAAAACGGAGCCATTGGCTCCGTTTCACTTTGTGAGAATTTTCAGAAAATAAATAGTACTTGCTGTATACTAAAATACTCAGTTTTTCCCGTAGATGTACAATAGATGTATTCGACTGGTTCAGGGCATAAAAAACAGCCGTCTTTCTTTCGAAAAACGGCTATTCTGTGTGGTTGCGGGAGCCGGATTTGAACCGACGACCTTCGGGTTATGAGCCCGACGAGCTACCGAGCTGCTCCATCCCGCGTTCTCACTTCAGGCGTATCACCTGAGTACTTATATAGTATATCACACTCTGGTTCAAATGTCAAGGCTTTTCCGGCAATTCGTGAACTGTGTACAATTCTATCATACCCTAAAATCACAATTATATTCAATCTGCTCACATTACACTTTTTTCCTGCAAATGAATCCTCAAGCCCCATATCACTGCTGCACCCCGCTGTACTTTTGTATCTCATGCACCTCTCTGCGCACATCAAACATTTCCACATACGGCACGCCCTCCCTGTATATCCAGCGTTCCACGCGCGTCGGTTTCAGGGTGAAAAGCCGTTCATTCTGCAAGGCGGTATAGGCATCGAACGAGCCTTTGAAGCACTCTGCAAAGCGTTCGCAGAATGCCGCGTGATCCAGCGGATGCCCGATCTCCTCGCAGATCCCCTCGATCTGGATATTGTCGATACAAAGGGCAGCGTTCGGATTCCGGGAAAGCTGCCGGTACTTCCGGAATGTGCAGTCCGTCTGGAAATAAAACCGTCCCTCGATCAGGACAACGCTCATCATACGGGAGGATATGACATTCCCCTCCGCTGTGGAAAGTACCATGGTTCTGCCTTTGCCGAAATCGGATAGAAATCTCTCATACTCTGCCGAAAATGTATTCATTGCGTTCCCTCCGTATCATCAAAATACACATACCCATACCACAGGTGCAGCGCGTAATCTTCGTCGCCCTGTTCCATCTCCAGCGGCAGCTTGCGTCCCTGTGCATCATAGCCATATATCGTATCATAGTACAGGTATTCCAGATAGGTCGAGCGGACGATCTCACGAATGACACGACCCTGCGCATCATAAAAGTATTCCGTTTCCCAGCCAAGCTCTCCCTCACCTCTGGTCTGTTTCACAAGTCCGCCGTCCTCGTCGTACTGATTCCTGTAAGCCGTTTCCCAATAAATGACATTATCCTCAATATAATATTCCTTCTTCACATCGCCGAACTTGTTATATTCATACAAGTTGCAGCTATATTCGACACCATCCTCAAAGGTGAAGCACTCGTTCACTGTGCCGTCTGCATTATAGGTATAGCGGTACTCTGTTTCGCCGAAATAATCGCTGACCGTCTGCACGGCGATCGTGCCGTCCTCGTTGTATTCGTATTCCGTCACTGTCCGGCTGTTTTCCTCCGGTTTTCCGTCATAATACCCGATCGAACCGATCTCATTGCCGTGTGCATCATAGAACCAGTAGGTCGTACTTTCTATGCCAAATGCCGCTGTTTCGGGACAGAATTCCGTCCGGCAGCAGACAGCATTCTCAGGGATGACAAGATCCTCCGGCAGTTCGTCCGCTGTGAGAATATACTCCGTGATGTCATTATTAATCGGTTCGGTGGTGGGTTCTGTTGTGGTTTCCGTCGTAGGTTCTTCGGATGTTTCGGGCAATGCGGAAGTCGGAGTTTCTGTTTCGGTGATGTTCTCCTGTGCTATGCTTTCTGCGAATTGCTCCAGTTCCTCCGGACTGCGCGGCAGACGGTTGTCCTGTCCGCAGGCGGTGAGGAGGAGGGGGCAGAGAATGAGGGGGATGTATTTGCGGTTCATGGTTTCCCTCCCTTCATCAAAAAACATCCCTCGTCAGATAGAACGAAAGCCGTCCGTCCATCGCAGACATGACACTGCGCAGAACATCCAGTTCCTTGTCCATCGTGAACCACTTATGCTCCAGCGAATGGTTGCAGTCGGGAATGACTTTCAGCCAGATCTTCTGTTCCTCTGCAATCTGCTGTACCTTTGCCACATCCGACCATGTATCCGCACCGCCGATGAACGCGGTGACATAGCGGAACAGATCGGGGTATACCCTTGCGCATGAAAAGGTCGCTTCAACCGGTGTCAGCCAGATCTGCATTGCCTTGATATTGTGTTCCGTGGCATATTCGGCGGCGATCACCGTACCCATACTTTTCCCGATGAATACAATATCACTGTACTCGGAAAAATCAATGTCTTTCAGCTGTTCGGACACCTGCGCATAGGCAAGATTGGCGGCTTTCCACATTTTCTGTTCGTCGCCCTTGACATCCATCGGGAGATCGTGGTACTCCACGCAGACGATCTTCTCGCAATAAGATTCCACCATCTTTCTGCTGTAATAGAGCAGCGGCATATCCTTGTTGTACCCGATACCGGGGAAAATCACTGCAATTCTCATGGTGCACCTCCGTTATTTCCGGCAAGCTTCTGCACAATTGCGGCAATTTCCGACTGAATATCGGCGATACTCCGCATTTCGCCGTTTTCGCAGCACCGGATGATATGCCATTCCTCCCCTGCCGGACGATGCTCGCAGGCATACATGGCGGCTTCACGGCAGGCTCTGAGGTAATTCACATCGGCTTCGTGGATGTCCTTTTTCGCCTCGTCGCCGTCATAGCGTGCAGTCAGAAGCTGCTGGGACACTTCGATCGGCACATCGAGAAAAATGACCGCATCGGGCTTCGGGATGCCGAGCTTTGCATATTCAAAATCATAGAGCCAGCCGCAGTAGCTCTCCCATTCCGCATGGGGGAGCTTGGTCATCTGGTAGAAGGCATTGGAAGTGGTGTATCTTGCAGAGATGATGGTTTTCCCCGAAAGATAGTCCTTTTCCCAGTCCTTCTTATAGCTTGCATATCTGTCCGCCGCATAGAAGCTGCTGGCGGAATAGGCACTGCGCAGGGCATTTTCCTCGTGGAATTCGCCCTGTAAATACTGGGTGACGAGCTGACCGCTGGGGGAATCGTAATTGGGGAAGGTGATGAAGCGGCAGTCGGTGAAAGTTTCTTTCAGAAGCTCCAGCTGGGTGCTTTTGCCGCAGCCGTCAAGCCCCTCGATGACGATGAGTGTTCCGTGCATGGTGGTTTTCCTTTCTGTGGGGTTTTCTTTATTATAGCATATTGCGCGGGGGATTGCAAGGGAAAAGCCCCTGAGATCAGGGGCTGGGGTGGGCGGATTTGAGCTGTTCGAGGTGGGATTTGTGTTCGTTGAGTCGCATGTCAAGGCGGCATGGGCGGATGAGGTCGGTGGGGATTTTTTCTTCTACTTTCAGAACAATCAGTTTATAGTCAATCAACAGAATCAGATCCCACATTGCAGAGTCGGATAAAAGGTAGGTGCGGTAGCGGTCTGCGATGTCGAGCCTCTTATCTACATTATCTGTTTTCTTTGTCGCGTTGTAAATAGTCTCTGCACACTGATGTGCGATCCGCGCAGTCCTGTATTCGTCAAGCAATGCTTTGATATTGGCAGCTTGTTCGAGGATCTTGTCAGGATCGTTCATTTTCGCGGTCGCTTTGACAAGAGCCTTTGCACATTCCAGAGCGATCTCCGCAGTCTTGTATTCAGCAAGCAATTTATTGATCTCGTTGGCTTGTTCGAGTCTCTTGTCAGGATCGTCCATTTCCGCGGTCGCGTTGACAAGAGTCCTTGCATATGCTTCAGCGATCTTCGCAGTTTTGTATTCAGCAAGCAATTTATTGATCTCGTCAGCTTGTTCGAGGATCTTGTCAGGATCGTTCATTTCCGCGGTCGCGTTGACAAGAGCCATTGCATAGCACAATGCAAAACGCTTTCCATTTGTTTTCTGGCAGTCGGTGTACATTTTATCCTGAGTGTCAAGAATCTGCTGCATTTCATTCGGATTCTTTTCATAATAAGAACAGGTAATGAGGTAGGAAGCAAAAATCAGCTTGAATTCATCCGTTTGCAGCGGATTTCTGTTCAACAAATCCAGTATACCCTGATAGGAATACTCCGGAACAGCCAGCTGCAGGCAAGCATTAACCGACGAGGGGATACTTAACTTTGGTTGCTCCAGATATTCCCACAGATATGCGTGCAGCTGATCAAAAATCCGTAGCAGTTCCACTGTTGCATTCCCCGGGAACATGCAGGCAAGCACATTAAACTGCATAAAACCAAAGAGCATTGCCATTCGTTCATCCTTGGGCAGAGTAGGCTCAAGAAGTGTAAAAAAGCTCTGGCTGTTGATTTTCTTCTGGATTCTGTGCAGTTCCTTCTCCACCAGATACTTCACCAGCTCATGCTCCGGATTTTTGCGTATATCGTAGTATTCCGCCGGATAAAAATGCCGGTAAACACAAAACGCCACGATAGCAGTGTTGGGGATCTCCAGCCCCTTGCAGTTTTCATCCGCTACCGAACGGAAAATGTGGTACTCGTTTTCAATCGCCCTGATCTGGCGGTAGTCATAGACATAGCGCGAGATCGCAAGCAGAAACTTTGGTTCAAGCTCGTAACGTTTCCACTTCTCCGTCAGAAAGTCCACACTGTTGGCATAACCCAGCTGGGGAACGATGGTCAGGAGTCCGTCAAAGAATTTCGAGGGAGGAACGGTGGAACGTTCGTCTTTGGAAAGCTCCGCAAAAATATCATCCCTGAGCACATAGAGGAAGCGGAACGGCTTTTTCATTTTACTGCGCAGACGCTGGTTGATGAGAATGTTGATCTCACGGAATTTTTCAAGGATGGGCACGCAGACCTCCGAACCGTAGCGGTCGAGATCCTCAATGACCAGAACGCCGCCGCTTTTTTCGTAGACGGTTTCCATCACATACACGATGTCCATCAGGTATTTGTCCAGCAGTTCGGCATCCGCGTCCGGTGCAGCATCCGTCGCCGCCGCCGATGGCCACCGGCGTGCCGGTGATCAGGCCTGTGCGGCGATAGATCTCGCGGGTGGTCTTGCCACGGATATCATGGCCGGCAATGATCTTGG
>CALGTT010000050.1 GCA_937901485.1 uncultured Ruminococcus sp. | reverse complement strand
TTCCGTACCGCCGCCGCCAGTGTATGCGGCATATCGCAGGGTCCACGCACCGTCCACGGCATCCATTCTGCCGTCACCGTTGACATCGAGGGTGATTTCCTGTTCCGCAGTCAGTCCGCTTTCTCCGGTCGCGCCCAGTTCGGCGGCGGAAAGAAGGAGCACAGCGGCATCCGTGGAGTCGTTCCTGCCGTCGAAATTGGCATCACCGATGATGGAAAAATCAAGGAACTGCACATCGGCAGATTCCGCAAAGCTGTGCGCGGTGGAATCGGCGGTGCTGCGCAGGCGGGCAGTGGGGGAGGGGTAGAGGTAATGGGAGATCGTTTCCATAAGGGCAGCTTCATCAATCCACAGATAATCCCCTGTTCCGAACCAGTCCACCGTATAGAAAACGAGAGGATCATAAAAATAGGGATCAAATTCCAGAAGCTCTGTCATGCGTTCCGATGTATAATAGTCCGGATCTGTTTCCATCAGACAACTGTTAATATCGCACAGTGTACCATATGCCATTGTACCGAACTGCGTGTCTTTGGAAAGAACGGTCAGCGTGTCCAGCTCCTTGCAGTTGAAAAATGCATAGCTTCCCACGGACTGTACATTCTTACCCAATGTCAGTGCATCGAGCCGTACACAGTCAAGGAAGGCGTATTCTCCGATCTGCGTCACGCTGGCGGGGATGTTGATATCGGTGAGCATGGGGAGATTGGCAAAGGCATAGTCATCAATGACCTGCACCGTGTCGGGCAGTGTGATGGTAAAATAGAGATCCTCCGGCGTTCTGGTATTGAAGAAATCAAGCTGGAGCGACTCGCTGGTTTCGTCCATCAGATTGCCGAATGCATTCGGTCCGATCTCCGTCACGCCCTCCGGTACAACGATATCCGCCGCTTCGGTGATGTCACAGTACTGGAGTCTGCCGTTTGTGATGATGAAAGGACTTTCCGCAGTCATTGCTGTGCCGTTGAGACAGTCCTGCTGGAAGTATTTCACATGCTCCAAGCCCTCGATCTCACGCAGCTCCGGACAGTTCTGGAACAAACGCGCACTGATGCTTTCAAAGCCCTCCGGCAGGACGACCGTTTCCAGAACGGGATATTGCTGGAAGGCTTCTGCATCCGCGCCGGTCACGCCCTTCTCAATGACGACCTTTGTGATCTCGTCAGAGTAACGCCCCCAGTCGGGGTATTTTGCGCTGTCACCGTCGGGAAAACCGGTGTCGTATACGATCTTTCCCTCACCGAGGACGGTCAGCACGCCGTCCGAGAGCGTCCATGCCAGCCCCTCGTATTCTCCTGAGGTGTTTGTCCGTGCATCCGCCGCGGACACCGGCAAAGCATTCGCGCTGAGCAGGAGCGCGGTCAGAAATGCGGTCAGTTGTTTTTTCATGATCATTTTCCTCCATTCTATCGGGCGCAGAGCCTGCGCCGGCAATCACCTCCCAATTCTCCTGCGGCGAATTGGTCAGCAGAAAGACTCCTCTACTTTATATAACAATCGAAACAGAAAAAGATTGGTTTTTTTTGAGAAATTTTGCTCTTGACAAACCTCCGAAAATGTGCTATCATAAGATTACAATCAAACAAAAACGCAGATGAGGAAGACAATGCGGGCAGGATTCATTTCCGCCATCTTTCAGAGAGTCATGGGCAATTGGGCTGAAACCCGTGACAGGATGTGCCGGCAGCGTATACCACCTCGGAGTCCGTGCTAATCCACGGCGGTTCACCACCGTTATCGGGTGCAGAATAAGGCGCATTCTATGCGCAAATTCGGGTGGAACCACGGTATCTTTATCGTCCCGAAGTTACAGGAAAACTGTGACTTCGGGGCGTTTTTGTTTTGGGAGGGATTGGATGTTCTGGGAACAATATTGCCGGATCAGACTGCATTCGCCGCTTTCCGCAGAGGAAACAGCTGCAAGGCTTCAGACAATGCTCAATGACTGTCTTGATGAAAAAATCGTCAGCAAATGTGTGCATGTCCAGCATGTACCGCCTGCATTTTCCGTTTTCGGCGGTCTGCAGTACCAGTTCAACCCAAAGAAAAATGGTTGCACCATTACCATCAGATTTGTCATGGGCAGACTCTGGCGGATTCTCATTTTCCTGTGGGAATTCCTGCTTTTGACGGCATCCGTTTTCTGTCTGATCTGTGCGTTTCATGAGAATGAAAATAACTTTCTGCTGGTCGTGCTTGCTGCACTGCTGTTCATACTCGCAGTGCTTGGGGAAGTCATTCCGGATCACCTGATCAAGAAAATGATGTCCAACCAGCGTGATCAGATGGAACAGCTGTTTCAGGCGGATCATCCCGATGAAACCGCATCGGTCTGATTCCCCGGACAAATCCAATCAAAATTCAGATAAAGGAGAGATTCACAATGTTAAAACTCACACTCAAAGACGGCAGCATTCGTGAAGTGGA
>CALGTT010000049.1 GCA_937901485.1 uncultured Ruminococcus sp. | reverse complement strand
GATTTGCTGGAATTCCATAGCTTCCTCCTAATCGTTCCACCCCTGCCAACGTTCCCTCGTCAGACAGGTAATATGTTCCGTCCTCGTTTCCGCAAGCAGTGGAACGGGGACATTTTCCATTGTGTGATGATACTGAAAACCCATTTTCTCCTGCACACGGCTGGATTTGGTGTTCCCGTCATAATAGCCGCACCAGATCTTCCGCATTCCAAGATCCTCGAATCCGTGACGGATCAGCCGTTTGGCGGCTTCGGGAATCAGTCCACGTCCCCAGAATGCCTGTCCGATCCAGTAGCCAAGCTCGCACTCGTCCTCTCTGTCGGTCAGTGCCGATTTTTCACGCATCATCAGCTCGATGCAGCCAATCGCTCTGCCGTCTTCTTTCAAACAAACCGCATAGCACTCACTGCCATTGAACACATTTTGGATCACAAACAAGCTGTCCTCGATGCTCTGATGCACCGGCCAGCCGGCGATCGGGCCAACCGCCGGATCTTTTGCACATTCAAATAAATCTGCCGCATCCGATTCTCTCCACGGACGCAGAAGCAGTCTTTCCGTTGTCAGTTCCATTCGTTTCCTCCTGCAATATACTTTCAGTTTCTCACAAAGATCCTCATACCTCCGCCGTTTTTCATCCTTTGCAAAATGCACATCCCGAAATTGTTCGGGGTTATCTTCATAGGAAAGGATCTCGTCCCCGAACTGCTCACTTGTGAGGTCGAACACGCAGTTCTCGACCACGTTGTAGCAGTGGTAATTCCCTCCCGGACGCAGGATGCCGTATACCTTGCCGCCGAAAATGTCCTGTGCGAGAAATGCGGTGATGGAGCATTGTCCAAGCGTTGGGTTGGCAACGTTCCACTTTTCACGCATTCTCGGGGCACAGGTGTCGGCTGTCCAGAGGCGGAGGAGTGCATTGAAGAGGTCCTGTGGGGTGTGGATGGTGGGGTAGGCGGTTGTGAGGGGGTGGATGGAGGCTTGGTGTGAGCCGTAAAAGTCATGTAATGGCATAGTTTCTCTCCTCTCGATTTTCTGATGATACGGCGAGTTTCTCCAAAGCGGCGATTTGTCACCTTGGAGAAACGGATTATGCATCTGCAATTCAATTTTGGTCAAGAAATGGATTTCTTTTCACACAGCAAATCATATTCCGAAACTGTGATCTCCTTTGCCACCTCATTCGGATAGCCGATACAAGAAAATCCCATTGCATAGGCTTTTTCGAGATCCGCAGGATTTGTGATCATCACCAGAGGTTCACTGTCCTCTGTCAGATAATGGCGGTATACCTTGCATTTCATGCCGTGGTAGGTTGCGATGAAGTAGTTCATTTTGGGAGTCCTTTCCGGAATTTTGTGGTCATCCGTTTGACTTCAAATTCGTATTGCATTCTGCATTTGAAGCTGATGAATGTTTCAGATGAATCAGATTGAAAACCGATGCAATGAGGATCAGCACACAGATTACCGCTGCAATACCGTAGTGTTTTTCATTCAGAGTTCCAACGATCAGCATAGAAGCGTTCAGTGCAGCATGATACAAAATTGTAAGAACCAGATTTCTGCACTTGAGATAAATCGCCGTCATCATCACACCATCTGCAAAAAGCAGCAGGGAAGCAACGGACATTCCATGCAGATGCACTGCCGTCCAGATCAATGATGCAATCAACAAAACCGCTGCAAAGCTGAGTTTTGTTTTGGTTTTTTGAGGATTCAGCAAATCGGGCAGAATCCCTCTGAATATAATTTCTTCGCCGATGGGAGTTATGAACAGCATGGAAACCAAGGCGAACAGTGATGTATTCAAGCTGCCGGTGATATTCATTCCAATCGTTAAGCACAGCATATAAAGCAGGCATTGCTTGAATGCAAATCCGATCCCTAACATGGAAAGCATCGACCTGATACTCGGTACTTGAACAGAAATGGAAACCGACTTTTGCTTTGAAAAGACAATCACGGAAAGCACCGCACCGATCAGCGTACACAGCGGTGCATAATCAGAGCTTCGTGAAATTTCATGGGTAACTGCGTATTCAATTATTAGAAAAATACCGGTCGGGAATACACATAAAACAAAAAGAACGATTAAGTTTTTCAGAATTTGCAAAATGGTTTTCATAGTATTGCTCCTGTGAATATTGAGTAAATGTTTTACAGAAAAGGCAACGTGTTTCCGCTGTGAATACCATAGATGTTTACCCCGTCATACCTCCCCACGGAACGACATCAACGCTTCCACAAAATCATCCACATCGAGCAGATAGGAAACGCCGCAGTCGCATTCCTGCACAAATGCCTCCACATCCGAAAGCTCGAACAGATCCCCCGATGTTCTGACAAGCTGGTAGGTCTTGCAGCCATCCTCCGAACGATAATATGCCGCCTTGGATGGAAGAGCATCCGTGCCGAAGAAGAACGCTGTACAGCCATCTTTCCTTGCCAAATCCTCTGCCTGTGCAAGCGTCCGGTTAAGGTTTTCACGTTTCTTCTACCATTTCAAGAAAAATGCGTTTCTTGAATCCGCCACGCTTAGCAGCCTTTTCCGCACGCACCCGCTCCAGCTCTTCGGGAGAATGCCCCCTCGCTTCAGCGATGGCATAGATGACCTCCAGCATATCGGCAAGTTCCTCAAGGCTCTTGTCCGCCTGATATTCGGCACATTCCTCATTCAGCTTTCGGTCGAGTTCGGTCAGGTATTCGGTATCATCAAGCGTCCGGATCACAGGGGTTCTGCCGCTGGACTCGATGATTTCAGGGATTTTGTCTCGGATGAGTTTGTTGTGAGTGGGCATGGGTGGACCTCCAATCAAGGTTAATTAGTGCACCCTCAATAACCACTTATTTCTAAAACATCCCTATTTTCAACATC
>CALGTT010000048.1 GCA_937901485.1 uncultured Ruminococcus sp. | reverse complement strand
CCAGTCAATACGTCTCGGTCAGTGGATGGATTGGGATAACTCTTACTATACTTACACCGACGAAAATATCCGCGCCTTTCATTGCGTCTGCAAGAGAGCCTTTTACCATACCCTTATTAGAGAACTCGGCAATCTTTTGTTTTTCGGCGTTTTCATGCTTCTGATGATCCTTTGCGGACTTCTGCGTCTCGGCATTGCCGCAAGGCAGGTGAAGTGGTACTGGTATCTGATCCTGTACCTCGTCTGCTGGATGCCCCTCATCAATCTCATCCCATTGCTGCACATTTACCGCACGGCGCGGCGGGAATTCCTGTTTGAAGCGGCGCGTCTGGAGCTGGATGCGGTGCGCAGTGAAAGCGCAGTCTGCCAGACAAGATACCCGATCTTCATGGTGCACGGCATTTTTTTCCGTGACTGGCAGTTCTTCAATTACTGGGGCAGGATCCCCGCAGCACTGAAAAAGAACGGTGCACAGGTCTATTACGGAAAGCAGCAGTCCGCCCGCAGCATTGCCGACAGTGCGCAGGAGCTTGCCGAACAGATGCGGGCAGTGCTTGCTGAGTCCGGCGCGGAAAAGCTCAATATCATTGCCCATTCCAAGGGCGGTCTGGATGTGCGCTATGCGATGCAGGAGCTGGGCATGGCAAAGCATGTGGCAAGCCTGACGACCATCAACACGCCCCATCAGGGCTGTCAGTGGGTGGAAAACCTGCTCACGCGCATCCCCGTGCCCCTGACCGAGAAGATCGCAGGATACTATGAACGGGTTTTCTGCGGTCTGGGTGACAAAAACCCCGATTTTCTGGGCGGTGTGCGTGATCTGACCGCTTCGCGATGCGCACAGTTCAATGCCTCCCATCCCGTGCAGCCGGATATTCCCCATCACTGCATCATGTCGGAGATGCGCAATGTGCTTTCTGCGCCGTTTCCGCTGTGGCTGGGGTATCTGTGCAACCGCAGTGCTGACCGGAGCTGCCGCTGTGACGGACTCGTGCCGGTGGATGCGGCAAAGCTGGACGGCGTGCCGTTCACACTTCTGCCGCGCACCAGATTCCGCGGCATCTCCCACGGCGATATGATCGACCTGAACCGCGAGAATATCGAGGATTTTGATGTGCGGGAGTTCTATGTCGGGATCGTGAAAGATCTGAAAGAAAGGGGCTTGTGATGCTTGCCATACAGATGATTCAAATCACATGGACAAAGGAACACCGGAATCCGTCTGCGGCGGCTTTGCGCAGGCAGTTCTTTCAGCCGCATCTGCTTGCCGATGATGTGAATCTGG
>CALGTT010000047.1 GCA_937901485.1 uncultured Ruminococcus sp. | reverse complement strand
TCAGTGTCATTCACGTTATTGATAAACGGTTCGAGAATGACATCTGCATTTTCACCGCCAACTGTGACGATCTGGTGGCACTCGCCGTCCTCTCCGATCGTTACTTCTGTGTCATAGACCGTCTTGTAAAGCATAAACTGCTCATCGGGTGCGAATGCCGAAGTCTGTCCGTCCATCGGAACCTTTGTGAATTCCAACGGCTGGATCTCACGCACATAATAAAAGTACTTTTCGCCCTTATCATTCGTTTTCTCCAGTGAATCACTGAGCACCTTACAGTAACCATTCTCATCCACTGTGAAATGGTAAGTGCCCGTCACCTTATTCTGGATGCGCTCTATTGTATTTGAGCTACCCTTCAGTCTTGCAGAACCAGTGGCGGCATCATATGCCGGACGAGTGCTGGCTTCAATGGAACGGTATACTTCAAACATTGTGTTCGGCTCAAACGGTGCACCCATCTGGGAAAGCTGATCAGCAGGAACTTCTACCATTCCGCTCTCATCCGTATACCATTTCTTCTGCACAGAAATATTCAACTCGTCCGTGAAATTCTGCATGTGCAGCATACCGCTGGAGTCACGGGAGGGCGGGAATGTCATGTAGTAGTATTCCGAGGAGGTATCAATATCGCCCTCATCAAATTTATCATTGTTGTTATTATCAATGAACGTCTGCATTTCCACAACACGGTAATGATGATACGGAAGGTTATTCCAGTTGTAATAGTATCCGTTGGTGAAATGCTGCGGATTGTTCAAGCCGTCGATCGACAGCACAATATTGTTATAGCGTTCGTAATCCAGATAGATTCTGAAACGATCCAATTCATTACTGGGACTTTTTCTCGCATCTATCAGGGATTGGGCATCTACATATTCTCCCTCCGGAGTCATATATACCTCAAAATCCGACTTATCCTTAGAGAAATAGATCTTCAGACGATTCTCTTCAGGGATATCTTTACCGGTTACGACATCATTTTTGTTGACGAAATTACCGTCATCACCCTTGTATTCGTAAGAATTAAGATAATTCGGATCGTTGAATTCTACCCATTTTCCGTCCTCATTGAGGTACTGGAGCTGAATTCTGATCTTTTCGCCGTCATGCTGGTTGATCTGGTTCAGACTGCCGGCATTATGACCGTCCCAACGCTTTTTGTAGGTCAGCTCAGCGATCGTGTCAGTCTCATCCTTCGGCTCGCCGTAGTAAGTGCCATCATCATTGAGCTTCGGCACTTTGACAAGCACCTTCTCATACACCGGATTGCCGTTTTCATCATACTCAGGTTTGCCGTCTTTGTCGAAAACCTGCTTATCCTCATAGACTTCATTGCCGTCTTCATCAAGCTTCGGAACCCATACATAGTCCTGCCAGTCCACCTTCGGATCGAGGAAAATGTAGATGACAGCATCTTCATTGGAGAAGGTATGCTGTGCCATCACATTATATGATTTTTCGTTCGGCTGACCAACCGGACCAAGCTGTTTTTCCGACAAATAGTATACATCGTAGTTTTTCAGAATGAAGTTTTCGTCACCGTCCATGTCGCCGATGGTGACATAATAACCCGTGGTCTTGCCATCAGGAAGGGGATCAACGTACCATTCATATTTGTACTGATAGCACCAGTCCTTGCGGGCATTGGTAGTGTCCACTACCGGCTCGGCATCCACAGACGGGTAATCACCCAATCCCGTTTCGCCGCCCTCGCGGTAATTGAGCCGCAGCGGAAAATTAAGACCTGTGTACTCGTGCTTTTCATCGTCATTGTAGTCGCCGAAGATCACACGCGCTTCGATCTTGATTTTCCCGTCATCCTCCGCCGCACCGGTCAATATCGGATTCCATAGTGCAAGATTTGGCGTAAAGATGTTTGTCACTGCCAGAAGTCCGGACAACGTACCGCTTAAAATACGTTTCCTCAGTGGTTTTTTCATCATAGTTCTCCTTGTAGAATAAATGTAGTAGTTTTTCAAGTTCCTCTCCAAGAACTGTAGTGCGTTGTTTGCTGTCTGGGTTTATGGCTGCATAATCTCCAGTTTTTGTAGCGCATCATCTCCTTTTTTCGTTTCAGAGCTGTCTTTTAATTACATTTAGTAATATATGCTGCGTTAATTACATTTTTTAAACAAGCTCTTGACACTTCTTGTGCAAACTGAATAAAATTGGATTTCTCAAACTTTTGCCTCCGTTTCTATTATACAAAACATTATAGAAAACCACAAGAAAAATTATCAAAGATGATATAAAAGTTCAAGTATTTGATAGAATACATCAAGTCGAGGACATCGAATTATACGAAACGTAATGTATTGTTTTTTAGTATCAAATAGTATAACGAACAATCCATATCGAATATACATCTGTTATTCCAGCAATCAGGGAGTGTTGGCACTAAAATAATACGCGGATTTTCGGGCATCAATTTTATGCAGGCAAGGAGAAAAGGAGCTGTGCCGGAAAACCGAACAGGAACACAAACAATCCCCCTGCACGGAAAACCGCTGTGCAGGGGGATATTTTATATTCACATCCAATAGAAACAGGCTCTGATGCATTTGTTCCCGATACGCATTCATCGTCCCTTCCTGTTCAGGTGCATGTTCAAGCTCTTTTCGGAGTTCGTACAGTTTTTCATTCAGCTGGCGGCGGCAAGCGAGATCCGGGAAGTCTCGAATTTCAGCACCGTATTTCCTACATCGGCGGTGACTGTCACGGTATACTCCCCTTCCGTACTGATTGCGGTACTGTCCAGCCAGAGCGAGAAGCCATTGTCTTTTACCTCGTCATCCCCAAGCAGCTCTGCCTCATAGCAGCTGTAGGCAAGATAGGTGGCGGACTGCCCTGACGCATCGGTAAGCGTCACATAATAATGCGGCGCATGTGCCGCGTCATCCGGACAATCCATCGTGCCGAAGAGATGCAGATATCTTGTTCCATCATTGATGACCTGCAATGTACCCTCGCAGGTATCCGCCGCAGCCGGAACGTGTTCTGCCTTCAGCGCATGGTGCAGGGGGGCTTCCTTTTGCAGCCAGCTGATATTTCTTTCGACGATCTCCGCAATGACAAGATCATAGGGCTGGTTTTCCAGATGCTGCATGGGGTAGGGACGCGCTCTGGAATATTTCACGCTTGCAAAATGCTCCGATAAATAGGGGATGATCGCCTCACCGAATGAATCGCGGAACATCAGGAGCGTTCCCGTTCCTGCCGGATTCATGGTATCAATATTCATGTCGTCCGCATCCTTGTAGCGTCCGAGATAGGTGTACGAAAAAGCGATGTCATAGACATGCTGGATATCCAGCTCGTCCGAATCGGGAAAGAGCATCCTTTGCAGATCGCCTTCCCAGATGGCTTCTTCGTGCCATGTGCGTTCGGCATGGTCCTCATGTGCAATACCGGCGGCATCCAGCAGGGCATTGCAGCCAAGCAGTGCGCCGGATGCGTTCCAATGGCTGTCCTGCTTGTGATACAGCTGTGTGTCCGTATCCTGTGCAGCCTGACAAAGTGCGGAAGCCATATCACAATAAGGGATCTCCGCCATTTCCAAAGCCTGCGTCAGGCGCGTGAGATTATTGTCCACGCCGGATTGACGGTAGAAATACGGCATGTATTCAGGGTACACCGTGTTCTTGTTCGGGATCACAGCAACAAGCAGACGGCTGCCCTTGCTCTCCGCATAGGTCTGCATCAGCTCCAGATTGCGGCAGATATTCTGAATGCCGATATCGGAAACGGTCGGATTCCCGATGAAGTCATTCACGGTCGGTGTATAATACAGCCAGCCGTCCGCGCCGATGATGACATCTTCTTCCGCAGAGGTGTGCAGAAGATTGGCTTTCAGCCTGCTGTCCGCCATCACCATCTGAGAACGGAAGCCGAAATGATCGGAAACATAGGACTGGAACTGCGTGCTCCATGCCTGATTGAACCCGCCTTCTTCATCGGTCAGTGCAGGGAATGCCGCAAGTGTACGGTTTTCCGCTGTGCTGTCCTCCTTGTCCATGAGAAGCCCTGCCCCGGGCAGCGCACAAAGACAGAAGAACAAGAGGCAATAGCAAAAACATGCGATTTTCTGTGCTTTTTTCATGTGCAGTCCTCCCCTCTCAGAAATTCAGATAAATGAACGGGCTGTATGTACCGGCGGACAGATAGAGCATACAGAGCAGAAGAAGTCCGATGCTCGCCGCATAGGATGCGATCTCAGCAGTGATCTGTATACCCGTACTGCTTTGACGGATGTACTTCTGCACCGCATTTTTCACCGGCATGGAAAAGACAATGGCGGCGGCAAATGTCACCAGAAGCAGGGGCGTGCACTGCTGCCAGAACAGGCTCATGGAAACTGCGGTCTGGGCTGAAGAAAGTCCGCCGCCGAGGAACATGGTTTTCAGGAAGTGGAAGCCCTGCGCGAGTGAATCGGCGCGGAAGATCGTAAAGCAGCAGACAACGGCAGCCAGTGTATAAACATGGCTGAGCACTCTGAGAACGGGGTGCTTTTTCATGCGGTCAACCGGAATCACGCCGCAGCTTTCCAGCATCAGCAGTGCCCCGTTGAGCAGTCCCCAGACAACAAAGGTCGCGGCAGCTCCGTGCCAGAGACCTGTGAAAAAGAATACGATCCACTTGTTCAGGATCGTGCGCGCTTTCCCTTTGCGGTTGCCGCCAAGCGGGATATAGAGATACTCCTTGAACCATGTCGATACGGAGATATGCCATCTTCTCCAGAATTCCGTAATGCTCGCGGAAATATAGGGATAATTAAAATTCTCTTTGAATGTAAAGCCAAACATATGCCCCATACCGATCGCCATATCGCTGTAGCCGGAGAAATCGAAATAGATTTGCAGAGTGTAGCAGATTGCCGCCATCCATGCAAGGGGAAGGATCAGCTGATCATTGTCCATTGCAAAGATCGCATCAGCGGCAACGCTGACGGTATCCGCGATCAGTACCTTTTTGGCAAGACCGCAGATGAAGCGGCGGATGCCCTGAGAAATCTGCACCGGATCCATAGGCCGTTCCGTCAGCTGGGATTCGATATCCTTGTATTTGACGATAGGTCCTGCGATGAGCTGCGGGAAACAAACAATATACAGTGTCAGCTTCAGCGGATTTTTCTGGATGGAAATGTCCCCCCGATAAACATCAATGACGTAGGACATTGCCTGAAACGTGAAGAAGGAAATACCGATGGGGAGGGCGATCTGCGGAACGGGAATTTCCACGAGGGGCAGAAGATTGAGCGTTTCCGCAAAAAAGCCGGCGTATTTGAAAATGCCGAGCATCCCCAGATTGACCGCAATTGCAGAGATCAAAGCAATGCGCCGCACCGTCTTGCCTTTGTTCATGAGCAATCCAAAGAGGTAGTTCCATAAAATGGAGAGCAGCATCAGAAAAACGACAAACGGTTCTCCGAATGCATAAAAAACAAGGCTTGCCGCGATCAGCAGCCCATTGCGAACATGCCGGTTCGGCAGCAGGCAGTAAAGCCCGAATACGACCGGCAGGAAGATGAATAAAAACACCGTACTGCTGAAAACCATGAAATTCCTCCTAAAAAGAGCTAAGCAGAGATCAAACTCTGCTTTAGCCGTTTATATTATCCGAGATCGTAGTTATAGCTGATGTATGTCACTGCATCCCCCGAAATGGTGAAGCGCAGAGTGCAGTCATCAACAGCATATACATAATCAGGACCTTCCACGGTGCAGCCGCTGCCGTATGCGGCAGTCACATCCGCCAGGGAAGAACCAATACCGATCCCCTTGGAGGTGGTCAGACCGGCACCGGTGATATCAATACCATAGGTCAGCTGTTTGCCCTCACTATCCCAGATGTACAGGGTGAAATTGGAATAATAGTAGTTGACATCACTGCCGTTTCCATAACAGCTCGGTGCGGATTCCATCGTGTCCGCCGGTACTGCCGCAACAAATCCTGCCGCATCCTGACCGACGGTCAGGGACACGCCATTGTACTGGAATGCAAGATCTTCAGCCGAAAACTGCGCTGCGGGAGCTGTATCGGGTTCTGTCACCGGAGGAGCTTCCGTGGTTTCTTCCACGACCGCATCCGTTTCTTCAGCCGGCGGTTCGGTTTCGGTGACTTCCGGTTCTTCCGCGGCTGTTTCGGTTTCTGTCTGGGATTCCGATGCAGTTTCCGTCTCCGCAGCCGTGCTCGTTTCTGTGTCCGCGGTTGTCTCCGATGCTGCCGCAGTGGTTTCGGCTGCCGGCTTTGTCGTTTTCTTGGTTTCCGCTGTGGTTTCCTCGGTTTCAGTTTCCGTCTCCGGCACGGTGGTATCCGCTGCCTCCGGCTGAGATGTCAGTTCTTCCTTTTCCTTGCCGCATCCGGCAAGCATGAGCGTCATTGCGGCGCATAACAGGTACAAAAACAGTTTCAATTTCATTCTGATATCCATCCTTACTTATATTCTGGTGTGAGATAGCCGAGCACCTTGTAATTTCCGGCGGAAATCATCGCGTCCCAGCCGTAGGCACGATAGCCGTTCGTGCAGTCATAATTCACCCAAGTGCCGTTCACATAGACCTGATTCCAATAGTGATCGCCTGTACCATGTGTTGCATGGACAACGCGGCAGGTATGTCCTGCCTCGCGGAGCAGGAAGTCCATTTTTGCCGCCAGATAATAGCACACCACATAGTAATGATCCATGGAATACTGTACAAAATGCGTCCAGCCGATTTCTTCGATCTGTGCCAGCGTCTTTGTGGCTTCGATCTTCTTATAGCGATTTGTCGCACGCATATAGTTGTAGATTTCGTTCACCGATGTGCCGTTTGCCGCCAGAATACTCCGTGTCTGCGCTGTAATGTTGGAAAGAGCCTGCGACATGGCAACGCCGTCACTGCCGATGATGAATCCATCCACGGTCTGGTTTGTCACCATTTTGCCGTCTTCCCCGAAATAGTATTGCTTGCCGCTGATGGTCTGCCAGCCGGTCTGCATCACGCCTTCGTCACCGAAATAATAGGTACCATCTGCCATCTTGATCAGTCCGGTATACATGATGCCGCTGGCATTGAAGTGATACCGCTTGCCTTCAATGTCCGTCCAGCCGATCGACATCAGACCGTTTTCATTGAAATGATGTGTTTTCTCTTCGATCTTCTGCCAGCCCGTCAGCATTGCCCCGTCCGCATTGAAGTAACGAACGCCGTCCGTCAGCTTTACAAATCCGGTGCACATTGCGCCGTCAGCATCGAAATAATACTGATTTTCATCAATGGTCTGCAAGCCTGTCAGCATCAGACCGGCTTCATCAAAGCGGTAGGTCTTTTCCTGAATGACCTGCCAGCCTGTCAGCATCGCGCCGTCCGTATTGAAGTAACGAACGCCGTCCGCCATGCTCTGCCAGCCCGAAGCCCTTGCGCCGTTTTCTGCGAAATAATAGGTAATGCCGTCAATTTCGAGCATCTCGCCGCACAAAAGACTGCCGTCTTCAGTGAAATAATAATTCGTGCCGCTGATTTCTGTCAGACCGGTATTCACCATCACAGCATCGGGTGTATAATAGTAACGTTTGCCGTCCTGCTCATGCCATCCGGTCAGGAGGGAATAGTCCTCCTTTGCATAATAATGCAGACCTGCCTCATCTATAATAGAGCCTTGCAGTAAAATTCCGTTTTCATCTGCGAAATACGCGGCATACCCCAGCGGATTGACCTGCGCACCAGAACCGACCATTGCCGCATAATAAAGAATGGCAGCGGCATCTGCGGCATCAATGGCTGTATCCGAATTGACATCCGCATGGCGGATCACAGTCTCCAGATCCGAGAAGCAGGGGCTGTTTTCAAGCAGATAGTCTTCGGTGTTCAGATCCCCTGCACCGGCGGTTGCAGCAGCAGTCAGGATGTCTGCCGCATCCGTACTTCCGACAGCGGTGTCCCCGTTGATATCACCGATGGTGTAATCGGGCACAACACTGAATTTACCGGTCCGGATCACGCCATCCGCAACATACGAAACCGTTCCGTCCTCATGATAAAGGAAACCGTCCTGCAGCGGTTCTTCCTCCGTTTCACTGCCCGATTCATCGGGATCCGTCACCGGCGTTTCTTCCTGCACATCGGAAGTGGGGGCGGTCACATCCGATTCATCAGGTTCTGTCACCAGAATTTCTTCCTGCACATCGAAAACAGGGGCGGTCACATCCGATTCCTCGGCATAAGCCGCAATTGTCGGGATACCGACACAAAGCACCAGTCCTGCCGCAAGAGAACTGATCATTTTCTCATAATTGATTTTCAATATATCACCATCTTTTCAATTGATACCTTTTCACCGCCGTCAAGGGCAGAAAAGGGGCACGAAAGCGAAATCCGATGATTGCCTTCATTCTATTAGACAAGGAAATTTGCAAAAAGTGACACGGATATTGTCAAAATTATAGCTTGCGCGGAATTTCGCAGAAAACGCGCTGTCAGGATTGGGCAACATGCACATTTTCAATACGTTTTCATTATACACTAAACAACCGAAAAAGTCAACAGTCTTTCGGTTCTTCCCAATGCCGCCGGGATGAAAATACAATGTGCCTGTCCGGTAAGCAATTCGCGGCATTTTCATAGAATTTTCCCGAATCGCGCCGTTTGCTCCGATACACAATCAGACTTGCGGAAAAGTACTGCGATCTGCTTGTCATATCAGAGCCGCCGTCTTTCCCGTCGGCGGGTTTTCAACGAATATTCTGAAAGTATTTCAGTTAGGATACATGCTATTGACAACTTAGACTTTTTGTTGTATAATAGAAGAAAGATTTGTAAAAAATCAGTGCGATATTGCGAAAGGAGGCGATTGTCATCGCCAGAGGAACAAGAAATCGTCCAACAAAAGAGATGATCATTCAGATAGCATCCAAACTATATCTTGAAAAGGGGTTTGAAGAAACCAGCAACAAGGAGATCTGCGAAATTTTGCGCATCAGTCCCGGCAATCTGACATTTCATTTTCCGCAGAGAGAACATGTTCTCACCGAATTTGTCAAGGAGCTATGCGATTTTCAGTGGCGTATGATTGATGTGCTGGAGCAGGAGGACAAATCGCCGCTTCTGGCTCTCTGCATCGAATTTGCCGCAAACACGGCAATTGCAGAGGAAAGCGATGCCATGCGGAATATCTACCTGTCCGCCTATACCTACCCGATGCCCCTTGCGGTGATACGGGCGAATGACACAAGAAAGACAAAGCAGATCTTCACGGAATTCAATCCCGACTGGACGGATGAGCAGTTCATTGTCATGGAAAACCTGTATTCTGCCATAGAATATGGTATGTTCTCATCCGCAGGACAGGGGAACGTCAGCCTTGATATGCGTGTTGCCTGCGGACTGGATGCGGCACTGCGCCTGTACAATGTGCCCGAAGCTTTGAGAAACCAGAAGGTCGAAAAGATCATAGCAATGGACTACCGCAGTCTGGGAAAGAGGATCCTCTCTGACTTCAGGGACTATATCACCGCCGTCAACTGGCAGGCTGTGGAAACAACAAGACAGGAAATGTTGGAAAAATCGCAAAAAAACCAAGCCAAAGAACAACGCAAGTAATCGTTTGTACAAAAGGAGTAGAATTATGAAAAGAACAAATATGATCGCTGCAGCAGCACTGCTTTCCATGATCCTGACAGGATGCGGCTCCGTGACGGAGGAGATCGCGGGCAATACCGGAAGCAGCATCGAAACACAGGCAGGAACTGAAAAAACGACAGAAGCCGAGAAGCCTGCTGAAACCGAAGCAGAAAGCGAAAACCCAACGGAAGCGGAAACCGAGAAATCCACCGAAGCAGAAACCGAAAAGCCCACCGAAGCAGAAACTGCGAAGCCCACCGAAGCAGAAACCGCAAAGGTGACAGAGGAAACCGCTGAAACAACAGCCGGAACATCTGCGGCAGAACCGAACGAGGTGTTTGCACTGAATGGGCCGCTTGGCAGGCATCAGAGCCCTGAGGAATTCGGTGATGCATCCTTTGCCGCATCCTTTACTAAGGAGGATCTTGTAAAGCGGGATGACGGAACGCTTGCGCTGACAGTGATGATCTACCGCTATGAGCTGTTCAGCGGTGACGATATCGCCGCACTGGAAAAAGGCGATGTGATCTGGTGCCTCGGTCAGGAGGTCGTGGTGGACACGATCGAAACAAGAGCGGATGGAACTGTCATCATTAACGGCGGCATTGAAAACGGCGGGCGTTATTTCAAGACGGATGACGGCTCGATGTACTTTGAGTCGGGGATGAATGATGTGAAGTCCTACTATGAGATCGGCGAAAATACATATACACTCGCTGAAGATTTCGTGCTGACAGACAGCTCCGATCTTGATAACCCGTGCACATACACAGCGGAAGAATTCCTCACGATGGATCATGGTGCTGCCGGTTTTATCAATTCCAATACCATTGTGAAAACTGAGAATCATGTGATCACGGCAATTGAAAGGATATACATCCCCTGAGAGCCTTGGTAAGAAGGGGATTGTATGAGAAGTAAATGCAAAAGAGCGTTGGCATTTACAGCGTTACTGACAATGCCGAGCAGGTGTGAAGGCCAAAAACTGAACGGAGAACCCCCGCTGTCATGGCGGGGGTTTTGTTCGTTGTGATGCAATCGCTCTCACAGGCTTGGTTTATCTGCAGAGGTTAAGGGGATTGGTATCATTTACAGCAAACACTCCTGCGGCAGGATCTGATCTCTGCCGCAGGAGTGTTTCAGTTTTTGTTCACAGTACAGCCATTATCACGCCGCACTCAGAATTTCATCCCATGTTTTCGGTTCGCCGGAACCAATTGCCGCCGCATATTCCAGGATCAGCGCAGCATCCTTGGCATCCGCATCGCCGGAACCATTCACTTCAGCGAGGAAGTACGCGAGGTTTTCGGACATTTCGTCGCTGTCGGAATAGAGGGGAGCATCCTGTCCCGCACCGATCGCCGCCGCATATTCGAGGAGCTTGGCGGCATCCTTTGCATCCGCCGCGCCGTCGAGATTTGCGTCACCCTTGACACCGATGTACGCCTGGACCTGCTCTGTGATCGTATGCGTTCCGAACTCGTCCGTCACGTTCAGGCTCACAGAGTACGCATTGCCATCCTGCGTATAGAGGATCTCCGGAGTCATGCCACCGAAGTCAAACGCATCAAAATTATCCAGAACTTCGCCGTTTTCAGATGTCGTCCCATCGGAGTAAACTGCATAGCGTGTGATGCTCTCGATCAGCTCCTCCGGCTGGAATTCGCTTGTATCGTGGGAGAAGTAGAAGCCCGGTGCCTTGGTTTCCACAACGTAGGTGTAGCCCGTGATGGTCGTGGTGGACTCAGTTGTGGTGGTGGATTCGGTTGTGGTGGTGGATTCGGTTGTAGTTGTTGTCGTGGTTGTGGTGGTCGCCTTAGTTGTGGATGTCGTTGTGGTTGTGGATTCGGTTGTAGTTGTGGATGTTGTGGTAGTTGCCTTGGTTGTGGATGTAGTGGTGGATTCTGTTGTTGTAGTCACCTTTGTTGTGGATGTGGTGGTAGTTGCTGTGGTTGTGGATGTTGTAGTTGTTGCCTTGGTCGTGGATGTGGTGGTGGTTGCCTTGGTTGTGGATGTGGTGGTAGTTACCTTTGTTGTGGATGTGGTAGTAGTTGCTGTGGTTGCGGATGTGGTGGTTGCCTTGGTTGTGGATTCGGTTGTAGTTGTGGATGTTGTAGTTGTTGCCTTAGTTGTGGATGTCGTTGTGGTTG
>CALGTT010000046.1 GCA_937901485.1 uncultured Ruminococcus sp. | reverse complement strand
AGGCTTTGGGGTGCTAACCCCAGAAAAAAGACTTTTTCTACAAGCTGAGGACGGTGCATAACACACCGTCCTCTTTTGCTTTTCAATAGCCATGATGCTCTGCGAAGCAAGCATCATGCGGTAAGAATGCCTCGCTCGCGAAACAGGGACTTCCCCTCAAAGGTTCGCTCTCAAACGCGTCTGCCAGCGCGGGCTCCGCGCCGCGCCGCTTAGCGGGGTTCGCAGATGAGCTTGATGGCTGTGCGGTCTTCGCCGTCAATCTGAATGCTGGTAAATGCAGGAACACAGATCAGATCAATGCCAATGGGCGCAAGATAACCTCTTGCAATTGCCACAGACTTGATCGCCTGATTTGCTGCACCTGCGCCGACTGCCTGAATCTCTACAGTCTTGTTTTCACGGATCACTCCTGCGACTGCTCCTGCAACTGAATTTGGGGATGAACGGGATGATACTTTTAAAATTTCCATAAGAACCTCCTAAAGTGAATTGTGTTTTGTGTTTGCTGTTTGCATTGGGTTTGTATGGTCATATTATACTACATTTCACATCAAAATGCAAGTACTTTCAGAAACTTTGTGAATTATCTCACAATCAGCGGCTCAATTTTAGTACAAATGCCAAATTTTTCATTGAATTCGACCAGCACACCATTCAAAAAACAATCCCCCTTTGCCTCCTCAAAGCGGATCGGCACATGCAGACGCAGGCGGTCAATGGCAATGTCCTTCTTCACTCCGAGCACGGAATCCTCTACCCCCGTCATGCCGGCATCCGTGATGTAGCCCGTGTGTCCGCCGAGAATCGCCGCATCCGCCGTCTGTACATGGGTGTGCGTCCCGAACAGCGCAGTCACGCGTCCCGTCAGATAATGCCCCATTGCCTTCTTTTCCGAGGTCGCCTCTGCATGGAAATCCACAAATACATTCGGCGTGTCCAGTTCTCTGAGCAGTGTGTCGATCACTGTGAACGGATTGTCAAGATTTTCCAGAAACAGCACGCCCGATAGATTGATGACCGCGATCCGGCAAGCCCCCATGTCCAGTATGCCAACGCCCTGTCCCGGACATGCCTCCGAATAGTTCGCAGGCCGCAGGATGCATTCGTTGTCATAGATATGCAGAGCCTCTTTTCGCTGAAATGCGTGGTTTCCCGTCGTGATGATGTCCGCGCCAGACTGGAAGATCTGCTCGGCAGAATAGGCAGTGATGCCGTTGCCGTTCGCGGAATTTTCACCGTTGACGATCGTCACATCCGCCCCAAGTCCGCGCCGCAGGGCGGGGAGCTTGCGCTTTAAAAACTGACAGCCCACATCCCCCACAACATCACCAATGAATAACAGCTTCATGCTCATTTCCTCTCTTTCCGAAAATTCCCCCACACAAATGTGTGGGGGCTTCTCGTTATTTCGTCAGTTCTTTGATCAGATCATCCACCGTTTCCGGCATGTGCTTGACCGGAATGCCCTGTTCCGTCAGGATCTCGTCAAGCGTATAGGATCTGGTCTGATATTCCGGCGGCTCCGGTTCGGGAGTCTGCAGCTGTGCAGGCGGTACATATGCCGGCTGCGGCTGTGCAGGTTCCGGCTTTGTGAATGTCGGTCTCAGCGGAGCAATTGCCGGACGCGTTGCCTCACGCACACCGATCGGCGGTTCCGGCGGCGGCTGTGTCAGGCGGATCTGCGTTTCGGGCTGGGATACCGGAACGGTGATGCTGTGCCGTGAACTGTTCTCGCTTGCCTGCGGCAAAGGCTGGGAAACACGGTGGGGCAGGGAAATGGAAACTGCCGGAGCTTCCGATTCTTCCTCATAGTCCTCCTCGCTGTCCTCCTCATAGTCCTCGTCGTCGTTCTCGTATTCCTCGGATGCTTCAGCTTCTTCTGCTTCGTATCCGTCTTCCTCCGGCTCGTCCTCGTCAGCGATTTCAAACTCCGTGTCTTCCGCTTCGTCCTCCGGCTCGTCCTCGGCTTCCGGCTCTGCATCGTCCTCCGGCTCTTCCTCGACATCCGGCTCTGCATCGTCCTCCGGTTCTTCCTCAGCTTCTGCTTCGATCTCCGGCTCATCTTCGATTTCCGGCTCTGCTTCGTCCTCCGGTTCTTCCTCAGCTTCTGCTTCAATCTCCGGCTCTGCGTCGGCTTCCGGTTCTTCTTCAATTTCCGGCTCGTCCTCATATTCCGGCTCTTCCTCGTAGGTTTCCTCAGCCTGCGGAGCTTCCGTCACGGGTGCGGTGTGCTTGGGACGCTTCTTCTTTGCTCTGGGCTTGGGGGTTTCCTCCTCATAGACAGCATTGCTGCTTGCCTGACGGCGGAGCAGGATCGGGAACTGGAGCATCAGGCTCAGTGCAGCGCACATGATGAACACCAGCGGTACGACCACGATGCCAGCCACAAGGCGCGTGGAAATGATCGGGAAGCTGTCCACGATGTTGAGCATCAGGCAGCGCATCAGCGGTTCTGCGATCATCACGCCCATCAGGATGCCGCCGGTCGCACCGCCGAAGAAGCGGTGTGCCGTGCCGCTGCCCTCATGTCTGCTGTGGAACAGTCCCACAAGGCAGAGAGCCATGAGCAGGGACGGCAGGGCTGCCATGCTTTCAAGCCATGGGCAGTCAATGAAGCCCGTGCGCAGGCTGGTCATCAGTGCAGTGATGACCTGTGCGGCAAAGGCAAGGAGCGCGAAAATGGTCAGAATGACGATATCACGCGCTTTTCCATATCTGCGGATGAACGCGCCGCCGAGATACGCGGCAATGGGCGCAAGTCCGATGCACCACTGGGGGATCACGGTGATCTCACCGAAGTGCAGAATCGGCTGGAGTGTGCCGAATATTGCCGGAATGACCACAAAGGTCATGCGTGCACTGCGGCTTTTGAGTCCCTGAAATGCGGTATTCAGGAAGGGCGCGGCGAGCATCAGCAGGAAGTACATGCCCGTGATGTGACTCGTGGACGATGCTGAAAAGCCCAGAAACTCCTGCAACATCTGCATGGGAGTCATTTCTTCCCCGATGAGGAAACGCCGTGCGGCAAAGACGACCGCCGTGCCGACAAGATAGATATAGAGCAGCCTGCCGACGGTCTTGAAGTGGGATGCGGCGTATTTGCGCACACTCAGGACATAGCCCGCACAGGCAGCAAGGAGCATCGCACCGGACATGCAGAACCAGCGCACCGCAATGGGCAGTGCCCCCGAATAGCCGGTAATGGTGATCTGCTCCAGACCGATCTGGTCGAACAGGCACACGCCCAGCAGCATGATGCCCGCAAGACAGCAGAGAATGTCAATGCCAAGATTTCTTGTTTTCTCCAATGGTTTCACCTTCCGTTTCTGATCAGAAATTATCACTATCTCTTATTATAACACACTTTTCGCCTTTCTGCAACCGCTTTTTCGATTTTTGTCGAGCGTATTTTGTCGAAAAAATGCGCCCCCGCATCCGCGCGGCTGCGGCAATGCGCAAAGGCTGTCCGGTAGATTCTGCCGCTGTATTTGTCATAGCATTCTGCCATTTCGTCCTGTGTCAATGCTCCCCCTCCTCGCGCTCTCTTTTGAAGTACTTCTACTCTCTAAACGTTCCATCCCCCCGAATCCTGACACCCCAACCGGAATTTTCGGCAAAATCACCTGTTTTCTTTCCTTTTTTCGGGCATTCTGCCTAATTTCCGCAAACCCCTTGACAAATCCTGCCTTTTTCGTTATAATAATAGGTGTTATCTGATAGTTTAACGCATAAAAGCTTAAAAGCGAAAAAGTAAAAGAAAGAAGGCAAGCATTATGATCAGATGGGCAGTATTGATCTGTTACCTGCTGGTAATGGTGGGGATCGGATTCTATTGCAGCAAAAAAACCAAGAATGTCAGTGATTTCGTGCTGGGCGGCAGAAGCATCGGCCCGTGGTTCTCGGCATTCGCATTCGGCACATCGTATTTCTCCGCGGTGGTATTCATCGGCTATGCGGGACAGTTCGGCTGGAAGTACGGCATTTCCGCGACATGGATTGGTCTGGGCAATGCACTGATCGGCTCACTCCTTGCATGGATGGTACTGGGCAGACGCACCAGAACCATGACAAAGCATCTGGACTGCTCGACCATGCCGGAATTTTTCGAGAAGCGTTACAACAGCAAATCCCTGAAGATCGCGGCTTCCCTGATCGTGTTCATCTTCCTCATCCCCTATACGGCATCGGTCTACAACGGTCTTTCCCGACTGTTCGAGTCCTCGCTGGGCATTCCGTACATCTGGTGCATCATCATCATGGCAGTCTTTACGGCGATCTATGTCATTGCCGGCGGCTTCCATGCAACGGCACTCAATGACTTCATTCAGGGTATGATCATGCTCGCGGGCATCATTGCCGTTGTGGGCAGTGTGGTGAATGTGCAGGGCGGCTTCGGTGCGGCAATGGACAAGCTCGCGCTCATCCCCGATGACAGCGGCAACACCGGCACGCTCAACACGGTATTCGGTCCGTATCCGGCAGACCTTCTCGGCGTTGTGATCCTGACCTCTCTGGGAACATGGGGACTGCCGCAGATGATCCAGAAGTTCTACTCCATTTCCGATGACACCGCGATCAAGCGCGGCACGATCATTTCCACGGTGTTTGCCGTTATCGTATCCGGCGGCTGTTATTTCCTCGGCGGTTTTGGACGTTTGTTTGATACACCTGCCATACATAATGCGGACGGCAGTGTGGTTTATGATGCGATTGTACCAAGTATG
>CALGTT010000045.1 GCA_937901485.1 uncultured Ruminococcus sp. | reverse complement strand
CGCTCCATGGCATCGTTGAAGGAAATGTGCTTCCAGGGAGCGGGAGACACCCGCTCATACTTGCCGAACTTGCAGAACACGGGACGCAACACATCCTCCAAAGTGGACAGCACATCCTCCCGGGTGGCAAACAGGTACAGGTGATCGTCCCGGCCGCCACAGGCCACATCCAGACCGGGGAACTGGCCTTTCAGCATGCCTTCCAGCTCATCCAGATTCACCCGGTTGCCGTACATCTTCAAAAAGCGCTTCTTGCGCCCCACGATGGTGAAGTAGCCGTCCGCGTCCATCTGAGCCATATCGCCGGTTTCCAGCACGCCGCCCCGCTCGTCTCCTTTTTCCAGGTCAGCGGCGCAGGTGGCATAGCCCAGCGTCACATTATCGCCGTGATAGCGCAGTTCGCCCGTCACGCCGGTTTCGGTGATGGGGTCGCCGTTCACGTCGATCAGCTCAAACCGGCCGCCGGGAATGGCACGGTCACAAGCTGCGGCTCCATGCCGATTCCGTCATCATCGGGGATGCGGAGGATACATGGGGCAGATTCCTTGCCGACTGTGTAAAGGGCGCACCGCAGAAGAAATACATCTCCGATGAACGCACACCCATGCAGATGCTGCATGATGATCCTGCGATTTACAAGCATAAATACTATGGCATCGGTGTCTACCAGATTTCGCGGGGCTGCAAATTCAACTGCGATTTCTGTTCGATCAAGACCATGTACCAATGCGTCAGGAGTAAAACGCCGGAAATGGTCGCGCAGGAATTGTCGAATGCAAGGGAAAAAATCATTTTCTTTGTGGATGATAATATTTTTACCGACCGGCAGAATGCCATTGCCCTGTTCCGGAAGATCGCACCGCTGAAAAAGAAATGGGCGTGCCAGATCAGCATGGATGCGGCAAGGGATGATGAAATTCTGTCCGAAATGAAAAAATCCGGCTGTTTTCTGGTGCTGATGGGCTTTGAATCCCTCAATCCGGAGAGCCTCGGAGAGATGCACAAGGCGGCGAATGCGGCGGCGGATTATGAGGAGATCATTGCACGCATCTACAGGCATGGACTGCTGATCTACGGGACCTTTGTCCTCGGCTGTGACGGGGATGCACCGGATGTATTTGACAAGACATTTGACTTTGCCGTGCGCAACAAAATCGCCGTGACAAATTTCAATCCCCTGATACCCATGCCGGGAACGGGCGTGTACCGCCGCATGGAAGAGGAGGGAAGACTGCTCTATCGAAAATGGTGGCTCTCTGATAAATACCGCTACGGAGAAACTGCCTACCGTCCGAAATGCATGACACCGGAACAGCTGCAAAAGGGATGCCTGAACATGCGGACGGATTTCTATTCCGTGGGATGTATTTTCAAGCGGCTGTTCGGAAATCCCGTGCATCTCAAACCCGTGAATGCATTTGTTTTCCTGCTGGCAAATTTCATTTCCAGACGGGAGATCCACAAAAAACAAGGACAGCTTCTGGGAGGATTACTGCATGAAACTGACACTGATTAAACCGAATATCGGCAGAAGGGAACACAGCCTGTATGTCGATGAAGCAAGAATGGAACCCCTGCAGCTGGGCATTCTGGCGGCACTGACTCCGAAGGATGTGGAAGTTGTGCTGTATGATGACCGCATGGAGGAAATACCTTATGATGAACCGACCGACCTTGTGGCGATCACCGTGGAGACCTTTACTGCACGGAGAGCCTATGAGATCAGCGCAGAATTCCGCCGCAGAGGGGTGAAAACCGTCATGGGCGGTATGCACGCTATGCTCATTCCGGAGGAGGTCGCAGAGCACAGCGACTGCGTGATCGTGGGCGATGCAGAGCCTGTCTGGGAGCAGATGATCGAGGATCACCGGAGAGGGCAGCTGCAGCCGCGGTATGATGCCATCCAGCCTCCGTATCCGCAGAAAAATGTCATCACAAGACGCGATCTGTTCGAGGGAAAGGGTTATCTTCCTATCACGCTCCTGCAATTTTCCAGAGGATGCAGTCACAAATGCAGCTTCTGTGCGTCCTCCGTCTATTTCAAGGCACATCATTACTGCCGTCCGGTGGAGGATGTCATTAAGGAAATCAAGGCGCAGAAACGCAAGCTTCTCTTTTTTGTCGATGACAATATTGTCTGCAACCGTGAAAAGGCAAAGGAGCTGTTCCGTGCGCTCATTCCGCTGAAAATCCATTGGGTAAGTCAGGGAAGCATGGACATGCTGCTTGACAAGGAGCTGATGCAGCTGATGGTGAAAAGCGGCTGCCTGGGGCTTGTGATCGGATTTGAGTCGATCTCGCCGGATTGCATTTCCGAGATGAACAAGGGCACGAACCGCAAGGGTTCGGGGGATATGTATGCTTCCGAAATTGAACAGCTGCGGAAATGGGGATTGCAGACATGGGCGGCATTCACCGTCGGGCATGATGGCGATACGGTCGAATCCATCCGTGCGACCTGTGATTTTGCCATTCGCAACAAATTCACCTTTGCGGCGTTCAACATCCTCATGCCCTACCCGAATACCCCCCTCTATGAGAAAATGGAACGGGAGGGACGGCTGCTCTATGACGGAAAATGGTGGCTGCACGAGGACTACCGCTTCAACTATTGCAGCATCGTCCCGAAGAACATGACAGCGGATGAGCTGACGGAGATTTCCTTTGACTGCCGCCGCAGATTCAACAGCCCCATGTCCATCTTCAAGCGTGCACTTGAACCACACACAAATCTGCGGACACCGTACCGCTTCGGAACATATCTGATCTACAATCCCTTGTTCCGCAAGGAGGTATTCAAAAAGCAGGGAATGCGGTTCGGACTCAAAAGTGAAAAGGAGGATGCAGCAGGATGAAAGGCATCGTAAAGCCCATTTCTGAGTATACGGAGGAAGAAATCCGCACCATGTACCGGATCATGGTGCAGTTCTATGACAATACGGATGAAGCCGTGTTCCGCCGTGATTTTTTCGATAAGGATTACTGCCTTGCCCTCTACCATGAAACGGACGGCATTGTGGGCTTCACCACGCAGAAAGTCGTGGCACTCGATGTGGACGGAAAAACCGTACATGGTATGTTTTCGGGGGATACCATTATCCATAAGGACTATTGGGGAGATGCAGAATTATTCCGTGTATGGGCGAAATTCTGGTTCGCTTATGCGGAGCAGTACGAGGAATTCTACTGGTTTCTCATCTGCAAGGGTTACAAGACCTATCGCATCATGCCGCTGTTCTGGACGGAATTCTATCCGAATTACCGCTGCGAAACGCCGGACTATGAACAGCGCATCATGGATGCCTATGCGCAGAAACTCTATCCGGACGAATACAATCCGGAAAGCGGCGTGATCGAATACAAGGGCATCAAGGACAAGCTGCGCTCCGGCGTTGCGGATATCGGTGCAAGGGAGCTGAAAAACAAGGATGTTGCGTATTTCTGTGAGCGCAATCCCCGTCATGCGGACGGCTGTGATCTTGTCTGTCTTGCGAAAATTGACCGCAGTCTCCTGAAAAAACGTGTACTGGAGATGCTGTTCCAATGAGCCTGCGGTGCCGGATACTCAATGGAATCTGTCGGATGCTCTATCGTAGTGAATACCGGAAATTCAAAGCCCCCTGTAATGTCGGACGGGTACAGCAGGATTATCTGCAAAGGCTTCTTCAGAAGAATGCAGACACGGAATATGGCAGAAAATATGGATTTAGCGGAATCCAAAGCTATGCCGATTTTGCAGAGCTTGTGCCGCTGACGACCTATGAGGATTATGAACCCTATATCGCAGAAATGGCAGCCGGGAAGGAACATATTCTGACATCGGAAAAGATCAGATTATTTGAACTCACAAGCGGCTCATCCGGTGGAAAAAAACTGATACCCTATACCGATTCGCTCAAAGCGGAATTCCAGCACGGCATCCGTCCGTGGCTCTGCGATATTTACACGCATATTTCCGGTGTCTGCGACGGCAAAAGTTATTGGTCGATCACGCCCGTCACCGCCGGAAAGAGCTTTACGGAAGCCGGTATCCCTCTCGGTTTTGAGGAGGATGCAGAGTACTTCGGGAGGATCGAACAGTACATCATGCGGATGATTTTTGCCGTGGACGGATCTGTGAAATTCCCTGAAAACATGGAGGATTTCTATTTCTCCACCGCAAGGCAGCTTCTCACCTGCGGAACACTTTCGCTGATTTCCGTCTGGAACCCGACATTTCTGACCATCCTCTGTGATTTTATCCGTGACAATGCGGAGAAGCTGTCCCATATCCTGCCGGAGAAACAGCGTACCGAATTTCTTGCGAACGCAAGGGAAGAACGCTTCGACCGGATCTTTCCCGATCTGAAAATCATCAGCTGCTGGGCGGACGGCAGTGCGGCGGATCATGTGAGAGAGGTGTACCGCCGTTTTCCGGATGTCCATATGCAGCCGAAAGGTCTGCTTGCAACCGAATGCTTTATTTCATTCCCCCTCTGCGGAGAAGAGGGCAGCCGCCTGAGCATCCGTTCCCATTTCTTTGAGTTCCGCAGTCTTGCGGATGGGAAGATCACCACGGCGGACAAGTTGGATAAGGGGATGTATGAAGTCATTGTCACAACGGGAGGCGGATTTTACCGCTACTGCATCGGGGATGTGATCGAGGTGCTGGAAACCTATCCCGACCATCCGCCGAGAATCAGATTTCTGCGCAGAAACGGTATTTTCTCCGATCTGTTCGGCGAAAAGCTCTCCGAGGAATTTGTCCGTTCCGTTCTTGATGCTTTGGGCATTGCAGGTAAATTCTGCCTGCTTGCACCGGAGGGAAAACGCTACTGCCTGTATACGACCGCGGAGCATGTGACTGCCGATGTACTCGACGAGATGCTCTGCGAGGGATATCATTACCGCTACTGCCGTGATCTCGGACAGCTGCAAGCTGCCGAAGTCATGCAGATCACCGGAGATCCTGCAAAGGATTTTCTCCGCCGTCATACCGCCGAGGGAATGCGCCTCGGTGACATCAAACCGGCTGTTCTGAGCCGCAGAAGCGGATGGAACGAATGGTTTACCCTGATATAGAAAGGATCAATTATGCTGAAAATTGCTTTACTCGCTCCCGCCGGTGCAATGCACCGCTATTCGGGAAGCTTTGGAAAATCGCTTCACTATGCCCCTCTGACGCTCACAA
>CALGTT010000044.1 GCA_937901485.1 uncultured Ruminococcus sp. | reverse complement strand
CCGCCGGGGGGACGTACCACCTCGCGGAATGCCTGCGTTCCGTCCTCTAAAAGGACAGTATCCTTTTCTACGCGGATGATCTTTCCGTCATACAATACCGTGCTGTCGATCTGTGTTTCATTCAGGTGTGCCATCTGCATCTTCCTTTCTTTCTTCTCCGTGCGGCTGCATTTCCTGCATCAGATGCTGCGTGTAAGCTCTTGCGGCACGCACGCCGGCAACAGGAGTATATTCATAGCTGTGGACATGTCTGCCATGCCTGGACACGAACAGGGGCTTTGACAGTGCAAGATAGGCTGCCAGCAGCAGCACGCCGCCCAATGTCAGCAGAATTCCCGCTTTCAGACCGGGGGTATGGTAGGAGAACACGATGTCATTCTCTCCTGCTTCACAGCGTACTGCCATGAAGCCATTGCTGACACGTTCCACGGTAACGGGCACGCCGTTGACCTCGGCAGTCCAGCCCTTATCATAGGGAACGCTGAAGAAGACAAGCTTCGGCTTGTCCAGTGAAATGCCGGCGGAGAAATGAGAGGAATCGTATTCGAAATCCTCACAGGCTTCCTGTGCATGTGCGGCACAGTGGGCAAGATATTCCTCCTGACTGGGGGTGTAGGACGCGCTGTCTGCGGGGACGATAATGTCCTTGTAGCTCTCTGCCTGCTCCTCGGTCAGCAGAAGGGAATGGATCAGCAGACGCTCGCGTGTGCTGTCGATCCTGCCTTCAAGCATGTCCTCGGTCACATAGGTGTCATAGGTAAAGCCCATGGGGATGAAATAGTCGTTCTGATAAATACGGAAGCCGTTCTCGGTTCTCAGGTAGGTAAAACCGGGCATGGAAAAGGGCTTTTCAGGATCAGCATCCTCCTCACGCTCGAAATAATACTTCACAGAAAACAGTCCGCGCAGGGTGTAGTGCTTGGGTTCTGCACGGGAGGCAACGTCACGGGTGATGCCGATGCTGTCATAGAAATCCATGATGGACACGCTGACGGTGCTATGGAATGTCCGCATACTGGACAAGCCCCAGAACATCGGGTAGTTGTCATAGTTCTCGGAAATGTCGATGCGGAAGTAATCATCCTCGTCAAGTTCATAGGAAATGCTGAGGTTTTCTTCGCCGCGGATGCCATTGTCAATGTAGCGATCCGCATCCGTGCCGATGCATTTCCCGAAATACACCATAGTGCCGGTGCAGACGGTACATGCCGCCGCTGTGAGAATCACGGCTTTCTGGAAGAACGGACGCTTTTCATGGCGCAGGCGGATCAGCCAGCAGCAGCCGATCAGGCAGAGAACGCATACTGCCATGACCACCCAGAAATATGCCGGGAGGTTGGCAAAGGCAAAGAACTCCGTCACCTTTTCCTCGTTGTTGCGCGAGGGCAGGAAGAATACCGCGCCGAAGAACGCGAGCATCACAGCACATGCGGAAACGCCGCCCTTCCAGCGGATCTCACGATCGTCAAGTGCCTGTGCCGTCATCATTGCCATGATGAGGATGGGCATGTAGTACCATCTTGCGTAGTACGCGCCGTTGAGCATGTAGAACATGCAGTTGAGGATCGGGATGAATGCACAGAGGATGCACAGCCATGTCAGGCGCGTTGCCCAGTGCTTTTTCTTCTGTCCCATGAACGCGATCACGCCAGCCATGGAGAACAGCGGGAGATAACCGCCGATGGATGCCCATTTTCCGCTTTCGGTGGAGAACAGGTTCGGACGTGCGGGAGCGTCGGGGATCATGAAAAAGCTCTGAATGATGCGCATAATGCGTGTTTTGTCGCTGTAGAACAGGATGTCCTGTCCGAACAGGCTGGAGGAAACACGGGAATTCTCCATAACCGCAAGCGCGGACGGGAGCAGGACGGCACAGGCGATCAGCACGCCGAGCACCGCTTCAATGCCAAGTGCAAGGAATTTTTTCAGATTCACATGAAAGTCCTTACAATTGGAACGCATGAAGAAATAAATCACGAGGAACACGACCTGTCCAGTGAAGAAGAAATAATTGTTGACTGCCATCACTGCGACAATGACCGCAAACCAGCCGCGGCGGTTGTTGTTGACCAGCTCCTCCATGGCAATGAGCATCAGGGGGAACAGGGCGGTCACATCCTGAAAATGGTTGAAAAAGAGGTTGAACATCTGGAAGCCGGAAAAGGCGTACAGGAGACCTCCGATGACTGCGGCATTTTTGTTCTGCACAAACCGCCGGATATAGGCATAGGCTGTCAGCGAAGCAACACCGTGCTTGAGGCAGAGCAGCCACGGGATGGCGTAGAGCACCGCACCGAGGGTGTAGATAACACCGCCGATCAGCACGAGAATAAAGCCCGTCATAGTCAGAGCCTCAATGGCAAGCCACGGCACGATCATAATGCACCAGCCCAT
>CALGTT010000043.1 GCA_937901485.1 uncultured Ruminococcus sp. | reverse complement strand
TGCAGACTGTGTTTCCCAGCGGCGATTCGGCAGAGCCGCAATGCTCAGCAGGAGGAAAACCGTACCGCCGAGGATGAACAGAAAGGCATCCAGTGCCGTGGTGTCATAGAACAGATCCAGCTGACAAAGGCTTCCCAGTGTCAGCAGAATGCCGCAGGCAAAGCCGAATACGCCGGTGTGAAGATTTCCGGTGATGTAGCGTTCGCTGAGGAACAGCATCGCCAGCACCAGTGCACCCAGACTGCCGAGCAGAGGGGCATCGTTGGCTGTGACTGCCGTCAGCAGGAGAAATGCGGCATTCTGGATGTAAAGACAGGGCATCCACGCTCTGGAAAGCGGCGTGGGTTCGGATACGCGGCACAGATAACGTTCCGCGAGGACGGTCATGCCCACGGCAAAGCCGACCAGAAGCACGGTGAAAATGACAAGCACGGGGAGCGTGGGGAGGATTTGACCGGTTTCGCAGAAATCGACAAGGAACAGGCACAGGAACATCCACGCACTGCTCGTTCCCGTCAGCCCCAGACCTGCAAGCACCGCGCTTTTGTAATTGCTCTGTCCGAGAAAACCCGTCGCGGCAACACAGGCAGCCATCAGTGCCGTCAGCAGGCAGCGTCCGCCGCCGGAGAAGGAGAACCATTCACCGAACAGTGAGAATGCACCGATGCCGCCAAGTGCAAGCGGCAGGAAAATGCAGCCGAGGATGTAGAACGCAAGACCGGTTTTCGGGAGCTTCAGCACACGCTCCGCAAGTACATTGATACCGAATGCGACCGCACTTGCGGACAGCAGTGCAATGGCACGCGCGGCATCCGGCAGCATATCCCATGTGCTGGTCAGGAAGATCACACCGCCCAGAAACAGGAACACCACGCCTGCCACCAGCAGGAATGCGATCGGGGAGAACGGCGTTTTCGGTTTGGGTGCACGCGGCACAGCCGGAGATGCAGCCTGTACCGACGGCACTGTCTGCACCGCAGTCTGCGCGGTGTTTTCCGGAGTCTGCACCGGTGCAGAGCTTGCATAAAGATGATTGTAGTCAGCTTTCGACATAGAGGATCCCTTCTTTCGTCAAAATATTGGTTATCAGTTAGTACGTTTTACTGCACTAAAAGTTACGGCACATTCTGCACAAAAATACAAAGCGGTTTTTGTCGCTTCTGACAATTTTTTGCAGTTTGCAAAAAAATACCCCCGCATTACTGCGGGGGACGGGGTTATTCATGGATGACAACGGGAATGCCGTTGACTGTGGAATTATAGAGATCCTTTGCGAAGCCCAGCGGGAGGTTGATACAGCCGTGGGAGCCGTGACCGTTCAGGTAGCGTGAACCGCCGAAGGAGCTTTGCCATGTTGCGTCATGCAGACCAACACCGGTATAGTTGACGGGCATCCAGTAATTCACCAGCGTTTCATAGCCCTCATCGTCCATCTGTCCGAGGACGCGGTTTTTCTCATGCGACCAGATCTCGAAAATACCGCGGGGCGTTCTGCGTTCCGGATTGGTGTCAACACCGGTTACAACGTCAGTATCCATCTGCAATACGCCGCCCTTGTAGTACCAGAGATGCTGTGCGGAGATGTCCACCTCTATATAGGTACTGCCGATGTCGTTTGTATCACGGTTATAGGCATAGCCCCATGCCGTGTAGATTGGCTCGACCGTTGCGGATTCACAAGCCTCCAGCAGCTCATAGAGCTGATTGACGGTCTTTTCCTGGTCGATCTGCCAGCCGTACATGCTGGTGGATGTCCACGGTACGGTGATCGTGCCGTCGAGTGTGGAACGGAACGTGCGGTCACGTCCGTAGGTATCGTATTTTTCTGCCATGCCGGCAACAAAGGTTTCCAGCTCTGAACGGTTAAAGGTGATCTCGCTGCTGTCGCTGAGCAGTACCCAGTCGGCGATCGTCGAACCCTCCAGAACTTCCTTTCTGTCAGAGAAGTCATAAGTAATGGTGCACTGTGCAAACTTGTTGCAGATCTCCAGCTTTTCCTGAAGATCTTCGGCTTGGATCTCAGCGGCAAAGGCATCGTAGCAGCCGGATTCCTCCATATCCACCATGAACCTGCCGACTGTGAGCTGTTCCGTCACGTAATTCATCAGCTTGTTCTTGTCGAACTGGTTACCGGTCGTTGCCGGAACGATCTCATACATACCATCCGCACCTCTCTGGATGTACGCGTTCTGGGAAACCTCACTGCCCCAGTCGTGATCCACGATCAGAGTGCGCAGACCTTCCTCGGAGTAGCTGAAATCATATTCCATCGTGTATTCGGAATTGACAAACAGCTTCTTGATCCACAGGAAATTGTTCTCAGACTGCGGCGCATCGAGTCCGCCGGCAGGAATGGCATATTCTGCACTGTAATCCTTTGCGCTGAAGCTCACCTGCTCATCCTGTGCCGTGGTCAGCACAAGATCATCCGCCTTGACCTTGGAGAGGAGCACATCCTCTGCCTCGCGCATGGTCATATTGCCAATGGCTACGCCGTTGACATAGGTGTTCGGCAGGAATTTGTCATGGAAGAAGAACGCCATCGCCAAATAGACGATCAGGAGCGTACCGCCTGCCGCACCGCCAAAGATCGCAGCAAGCTTGCCGACAGAGAGCTTCTTTTTCGGCTCTGCCGCAGCTTTCTTCTCTGCTGCCGGCTTTTTTGCCAGCGCACTATTGGGTGCGGAGGTCTGTTCCGGCTTCTTGGGAACGGCATGTACCTCTGCTTTTTTCTTCTTTGCCGGAGCTGACGGCTTTGCAGCAGGTGCTGCATCCGCAGTCTTTTTCGGCGGCATTGCGGTCACAACGGTGTCCGCAGCTGCGTTCTTTGCGGCTGTTCCCTTTGTGCCTGCCATTTTCAGCGGCGGCAGGGGAGCAGGCTTCTTGGAGTTCTGTACCGGCTTTTCCGCAGGTGCGGACTGTGCAGGCTTGGGTGCTTCCGGCTTCTGTACGGGCTTGGGTGCAGGTTTCTGTACAGGCTTTGCACCGGACTTGGTTTTCTGCTGTACCGGAGGCGGTGATTTTTTCGGCGGTGCAGTGACTACGGTCTCCGCTGCCGCATTCTTAATGAGATTGCTCTTGCTGCCTTTCTTTTTCAGCGGCGGCAGAGAGCCTTTTTTCGGTGCGGGCTGCTGCGGCTGTGCGGCGGGACGCTCTACCATGGAAAGAGCCTCGCGGATCTGTGCAAGCTTCTCTGCGCGTGTTGCGTCTGAGCCGAGCTGCTCCGGCGGATTATCTGCAACGGAAACATCCAGCATCTGTGTCTTGGTTCTCTGCTTGGGTGCATTCCCGTCTTCCTTATTTGCCATTGTCTGGCGGATGCGGTTCATCCGTTCGATCTTTTCCGTTTCTTCCGCTGCAAGAACATCCGGATTATTCTGGTTCGGCAAAACGTTTCATTCCTTTCTGCGTGAACTGATTATATCAGCGGATCATTGTATGCGAAAAATCCCCCACTATCCCCTGATTATAATTTACCATACTAAGTATAACATATTTCGACACATAATGTAAATGAACAAATGGTTACAGTTCTTCGTTCCGACATTTTTCTGCATTTTTTACGAAAGAACACAGCAAATGAAAAACATAATTGACATTTGTTTCAAAATGTGCTATACTGGGTACATAATATGTGTGATGTGCTGAGGAATTTCCTGCTAATAGTTCGTAAAAACTAAAATGATGCTGTTCCTGAACTCGGATAGAGAAACAAAAATGCCCCCACCGCCGACGTTCGGCGGCACCTCCCCCGCAAAGCGGGGGAGGGATATGCGGGGGTTGCACCCCCGAGTCCCGCTTTTTATTTAAGATTTAGAATTTACATAGTAATAGTATACCATAAAGCTCACGATGGAAACCGCAGTGCAGGGAATTCGACCGTTTTTACAGTAAATTGATATTGGTACGGGGATGAACGGTTATGAATGCACTGGCAGACAAATTCCTTGCAAAAATGGTCGAATTTCCTGCATGGTGATTTTTACATTGGATATTATGTTATAATCGTTTTGGCACTGATGAGGAATATACAGTGCGCTGAAATTCCGGACGATGACCGGAAAAGAATCACAGGAGGACGATGTATGAACTACAAAAAGGTGATGGCAGGTCTGCTTGCAGCAACACTTGTCAGCAGCATGGCAGGCAGCTACAGTCTGCCGGCAAGCGTGTCCGTACAGGCTCTTGAAACAGATGCCGTACTGACCGCAGCAGAAACAGAGGATTCCACCGTGCAGGATGACGCTGTGACAGAAGAAAATGAGATGGTATACGGTGACTTCAACGGTGACGCGCTCGTGGATGACACCGATGCTGTGATGTTCCTGAAAAATCTGGCATATGGCATGGAGTATGCACTCCAGTACGACCTGAACAGCGATGGCATACTGAATGCTTGTGACTATGCCGTGATGCGCAATTATATTTCCGGAAACATACAGTATATCCCCGGTGACTACACCGATCCAGAGTGGACTGCAAACTATGCAGATCAGGGGATTACCTTTACTGCCGAGAATGTACAGGCTGAGGATCCGGAGTTTTCTGCCAGCGCATCCTTTATTCCGGCAGGCACGGACTACAAGCTGGGTGATGTTTTCTGCTTTATGGCAGAAACCGATGAAGCATCCGCGCTGAAGATCAACGATGTGTTCGTCAGCGGCAGCAGCTGCACGGTTGAAACCTACGCGCTTTCTGATAACCAATGGTATGTGATCGTCATGAATCTGGACGATTATGAGGCGTGGGATATTGAGATCGCAGATATTTCCGTTTCTGTCAGCAGCACGGATGCAAGCGGCGCAGCTGTGGAAGGCGATGTCAGCATTGGGTATGCGTACATTGGCAATATCTATGGTCAGACTGCTCACGTTGCAGCCAGCACAGCAACTGTTTCCTATCCGGCATTCACTGTTGAGCCGGAGGGCCCTGTCGAGCTGCCGGATACCGATGGCGATCCGGATCCGCTGTTCGCTGACCTGAATGATGATGGCAATGTGGCTATGGATGACATGGATGTTCTGCTGGACTATCTTGCATACACTGGTACCTACAGAGCTGACTACGATATGAACTCTGACAAGGAGCTGGATGCGGCTGACTATGCACTGCTCTATCAGCATATCCTCGGCAACATCTACTATCTCCCCATCAGTGCGTCAAATGAAAACTGGCAGCTGGAATACGGCGATTTTGACTGCACCTTCAATGCGGACACCTGCACTGCCTATTCGATGTGGGGCTATGCGACAAACTACCTCTATCCGTCCGCGGCTGGTCAGGCAATGGGCGATGTGATCTCCTTCCGCGCATCCATTCCGGAGGGTACCGGTCTTTGGCTTGAAGATGTGTATGCGGACGGCGAGAACTGCGTGACTGCTGCTCGTCAGATCTCCGATTCAGAGATGTATGTGATCATTTACAATCCCAATAGCACCAATGACTCTGTGATGACGCTGGACAAGCTCAATGTGACTGTATCCCGCGGCGGTTCTCCCACCGAGGCAGAGGCTGGTACAGTCAGCATCACCGATGCTCACATCGGCAGTCTTTACGGCGAGACCGCAGCAATCAATGATTCTTCCGCTGACTACATCTTTCCGGCAGCTTCTGCGCATGACAGCTTCTTCGGTGATGTCAACAATGACAGCGAACTGACAGATGAGGATGCAGAGTCCATGCTCGGTCAGATCGGTCTCCCCGAAACGCTGGGCTACACAGCAGAATATGACTTCAACACCGATGGAAAAATCAATGCTGCTGACTATGTACTGCTTGTCAATTACATCAACGGCACAATTCCCTATCTGCCCTACAATATTGAGAACAAGCAGTGGGCAAGCAATTATGAGAACTTTGACGGTACGCTGACAGGCACGGACATTACAGCGGAAGCAGAAGCGACGCTCACAGAGCTGGATTTCGTTCCGGCAGGTCAGGATTCCCTTCCGGTTTATGACGCACTGACTTTTGATGTAGAGGTCAGCGAGGATTCCGATCTGTACATTGACGGTGTGATTGTAAACAGCAATGCCCTGAAAGTGTCAACGGTCTATACAAGTGACGGCAAGCTCCGCGTGGTTGCCAGCATTCCAAAAGTAACCTATGATCCGAACAGCAATTTTGCACAGGAATACTATGATATGCTCAAGAGCATCAAGGTGTATGTATCCCGTACCAAAGGCATCTACACTGCTGCTGAAGGTGATGTGACGATCACCAATGCCTCCATTATCACACTTTCCGGTCAGTCCGTACCGCTTGCAGATGCCACTGCACATGTTTCCTTCCCGGCTTCTGATTCTGAGCGCGTGTTCGGTGATCTGGACGAGAACGGCAATGTTTCTCTCAATGATGCAGACTGGCTCATGCGGCACATCGCAAATGGTGAAGCCTATAACGAAGCCTATGACATGAATGCGGACGGTGCTGTCAATGCCTGCGACTACATCACAGTATACAATCATTTCTTCGGCGACATCACATCACTTCCGGCAGCCGGCACGGACGCAGATTGGGAAACAAATTATGCGGATTACCAGTGCGGATTCAATGCGGATCACTGCCAGACCCACGAAACGTTACAGTATGTTACCACCTATCTTTTCCCAAGCACAGCTTCCGCAATGGGCGATGTGATGGCATTTAATGTATCAGTTCCGGAGAATTCCAACCTGTTCCTCACGGATGTCTACGCAGAGGGCGAAAGCTGTATCACAAAAATATATCCGATCTCCGCAACAGAGATGTTTGTTGTTGTTTACAACAGCGGTAATGCGAATACATCCGATCTGGTTATTGACAGGCTTTGTGTGACTGTGGAAAGAGCTGCTGAGATCACCGCAGAGGTTACAGGCAAGGTAGAGATCACAAACGCCTATATCGGCAGCGTCTATGGTCAGACTGCGGCAATTGATGATTCCTTTGCAGAGATCACCTTCACTGCGGCTGCCGAGGATACACCGGTATTCGGCGATCTGAACGGCGATGGCAATATTGACAAAAATGATGCCTATATGCTGAGCGGTTATCTGCCCTCTGAAGCAGATAAGTACGATTTCGAGCATGATATGAACTGTGACGGTACTGTCAATGCTTCCGACTTTGCAATGCTGATGAACTATGTAAGCGGCGGCAGTGTCAGCTACCTGCCGTACCCCATGACGGACAGACTCTGGTTCACAGAGTTTAACGGTTCTTTCGCTGCGGATACTGCCGTGGATACGGAGACCGGCAATGCTGTAGTCACCTTACGTCCGGCTGATTCGGAAATGATGCTGATCGGCGATGTGCTGAGCTTCCAGATGGAGCTTGTCAGCGAATCCGATCTTGGCATTCGTGATGTCCTCGTAGGCGGTTATAGCTGCAAAGCAGAATTCAATCGGATCTCTGAAACACAATACAATGTGATCGTGTATAATCCTGAAGTGCGTTTTGATCCGAATCACCTCTATGCAGACGATACCTATGCGTCTGTAGAGGAGATCCAGGTAACTGTTGGCAGCAATGATGAAAATGCGGATGCAGCGGGCGAGCTGAAGATCACAAACGTCACCATCGGCAACATCTTTGGTCAGACGCACGCAGTACCGGATGTTTCCGGCAATGTATTCTTCTCCGCAGAAGCTGGTGTTCTGGGTGATGTCAACGATGACAGTACGGTGGATGCAGTGGATGCCGCACGCATTCTGGTAGCGGCAGCAGCCGTGGGTACCGGCAGCGCAAGCGGTATGACTGCACAGCAGGAAGCCAATGCGGATGTCAATGCAAGCGGCAGCTTTGATGCAGCTGACGCGGCACTGATCCTCCAGTATGCCGCAGCAGTCGGCTCCGGCTACGAGGGAACTCTGGCAGACTATCTTGCACAATAATCTGTGATTCTCTTCATGTTTCAAGGGACTGCTTCCGACCGGAGCAGTCCCTTGACAATTTTTGACAAAACTTGCAGAATGTGGTATAATAACAATAATAACTGATACGGAGGTGCTGCTATGAAAATTGCTGTCTGTGATGATGAAGCCCTATGCCGTGAACAGGTTCTGGAATTGGTGCAGGACTATGCGGCAGAGCATCCGGAGGATGAGATCATCATTTCTGCCTATGAACATGCGGATGATCTTATGTGTGAAGTCAAAAGAATCGGCGGCTTTGATATTTATATTCTGGACATCATTATGCCGCACACAAATGGTGTAAAGCTTGGTGTTCAGCTCCGGACGGATGGCTATGACGGAAAGATCATCTACCTGACCTCCAGCGAGGATTATGCCATTGAATCGTTCCGGGCGCAGCCGTTCCATTATATCATCAAGCCCGTCAGACGGGAAACGCTCTTTCCGGTTCTGGATCTGGCAGTCACGATGTTCCGGCACAAAAAGGATACCAGTATCATTGTCAGAACTGCCGACGGTACGATCCGACTGCCGCTGGAAGGAATTTTATATGCGGAGCTTCAGAAAAATACGATCTGCTATCATATGACAAGCGGCAGGACCATCCGGAGCAGTACCATCCGTACTTCCTTTGCGGAAGCGGCAAAAGTGCTGATCGAAGACCGAAGGTTTGCACGATGCGGTGCAAGTCTGATCATCAATCTGCTGCATGTGACGGTTTCAAAAACGGAGGAACTGCAGTTCCGTGACGGCAGCTCCGTGCAGCTTTCGCGCAAATTGCTTGCAGAGATCCGCACAAAATGGTATGATTACTGGCTGGACAGTGAGGAGGACATGCTATGATACTTCTCCGTGATTTTTCGATTGCCCTCGCATTAGCCTGCCGGCTGATGATGATCCTGTTCCTGTTTGTACCACGGTATTCCAAACGCTTCACTTTGACAGTCGCACTGGGGATTTTGGTTCCTCTTGCAATTGTGAACCAGATGCTTTTCATGGGAACAGGCACACAGATGTATATGTCCCTTCTGCCGTTCATATTTCCGCTTCCCACGCACATTGTTCTCTTTTTCCTTGCCAAAAAAAGGGATTGCCGGTACATATTCAGCAATTGTATCATAGATTCAGTTGTGTTTGAGATCATCAATGTCACCAAAATTCTGGAATACTATATACCAGGAGAGTATATTTTCATATTCCTGTCCAGGCTCATTCTCCTGCCGCTGATTACTT
>CALGTT010000042.1 GCA_937901485.1 uncultured Ruminococcus sp. | reverse complement strand
CACCGGGACCGTGGAACGCGCCTGCCATGAACGGATTATCCTCCGGTGCATTGCAGAATACCACAAGCTTTGCCGGACCAATGCACTGACGATCCGCTGTGATCTTTGCAGATTCCAGGATCACCTCACCCATGATCTTCACCGCATCCATGTTGATGCCGGACTTGCTTGAACCGACATTCACGGAAGAACAGATGTTGTTCGTCACGGACAGTGCCTCCGGAATGGACTTGATCAGTGCGAGATCACCGGCACTGAAGCCCTTCTGTACGAGTGCGGAATAACCGCCGATGAAGTTGACACCGCAGGTGTCCGCTGCTCTCTGGAGAGCCAGCGCGAACTTGACGGGATTGTCGTTCGGGCAGGCTGCCGCCAGCATTGCAATGGGGGTGACGGAAATGCGCTTGTTGACGATCGGGATACCGTATTCCTTCTCGATCTGCTCACCGACGCTGACGAGGTTCGCTGCCTTTGTGGTGATCTTGTTGTAGACCTTTTCGCACGCCTTGTCAATATCCGGATCAATGCAGTCAAGCAGGGAGATCCCCATCGTAATGGTACGAATATCCAGACACTCATCCTGAATCATGCGGATGGTTTCCAGAATATCAAATGTATTCAGCATGATTTCACCTCATTCAGATTTTGTGCATGGAATTGAAAATATCCTCGTGCATACAGTGAATTGCAAGTCCCTGTTCCTTGCCCAGTGCGGACATATCATCGGTCAGGGATGCAAAATTCTCACCCATGCCGGAAATATCAACCAGCATAATCATGGCAAACATATCCTGCAGAACGCTCTGTGTTACCTCTACCACGTTTGCACTGTGCTTTGCACAGATGCCGCTTACCTTATGAAGAATACCTACGGTATCCTTACCAATGACTGTGATTACAGCTCGCATACTATACCTCCTGAATTCTGCGGCAGTACCTGTGGACTGCCGGTAATTGTTAATATTATAACATACTTTGCGCGAAAAGAAAAGAGATTTTTTTGAAATTCTCGGAAATTTTTTTCATTTTCCGCATTTCCGGACATTCTCCACAAAATTACTGCACGACAGTCATGTTTTTTCATAAGAGCTATCATGAACGATTTGTAAAAAGAAACAAAAAGCTTGACTTTTCAGGCAGGAAATGGTACAATTAGTATGAAAAGGAGCATCTGTATACGCAGGTCTCCGCATATCCGGCAAAGCCGTGCAAAGATCCAGCCCCGGCTTTCTTCTTTGTCCGGTGATGCCTCCATTTTTTAATGAAAGGAAGATGAATTATGAAACGATTTACATGCTGCCGTATCACGGCGGCAGTGCTTGCCTGCACAATGGGGATATCCGGCTGCATCTCCGGCAGACCTGCACTGAAAGTCAATGCAGCAGTGGACGCGGAAACCGCACAAAGGATCGCTGATGCGGTCGTCAGCGTGGTCAACAATGAGCGCGTAAAACTGGGCTTGCCGGAATACAGCATGATCCCCGGTCTGACGGACGCTGCGATGATCCGCGCGGAAGAACTGAACACCAAATTCAGTCATATGCGTCCGGACGGAAGCCCGCCATCCTCAGTCCTGACAACAAGCTACGGCGAATACGCCAGCGAGATCAATGCTGCCGGCTGCGGCTCTGCTTATGATGTGGTTGCAGGATGGATCCAGTCGGATGGTCACCGCCCGCATATCTTCCACGAAACGCATACCCATGTCGGTGTGGGCTATTACCTGAATGATGCAGGTGTCCCCTACTGGATCATGATTTTTGTCAACAGCTATGCCGATGGTGACGTGGCGTATCATGAAGGGCAGTATATTCCTGCGCGTGCGTGCGGGGATGCTGACGGTTCTCAGGTCATCAACACCAAGGACGCTTCCATGATCCTCAGCTATTCCGCGGCGGTTTCTGCCGATCTGAAATATCCGGTCGTGCGCTCGTTCAAGAAAGCCGCAGATGTCAACAGGGACGGCAGTGTGGATTCCGTCGATGCAAGTATCCTGCTTGCCTATACCGCGGCAAAGGGTTCGGGACAGCAGGTCACAGTTGAGGATTTTATCTGGTAAAAACGGCGATATGCCGATAGAAAAATAATAAGGAGCAAGAATATGGATATTATGCAGTCATCTCTCAGAAAGCACGAAGAATGGGGCGGCAAGATCGAGATCATCTCCCGCACCCCGATCAATGACAGGGATTCCCTTTCCCATGCATACACCCCCGGTGTTGCACAGCCCTGTCTGGAGATCGAAAAAGACCCTTCCCTTTCCTACACGCTGACACGCCGCCACAATCTGGTGGCAGTCATCACGGACGGCACGGCTGTGCTCGGTCTGGGAGACATCGGCCCTCTGGCGGCAATGCCGGTCATGGAGGGAAAATGTGCGCTGTTCAAGGAATTTGCGGATGTGGATGCATTCCCGATCTGTGTTGATTCCAAGGACACGGACGAGATCGTGAACACGATCGCCAACATTGCCTACAGCTTCGGCGGCATCAATCTGGAGGATATTGCCGCCCCCCGCTGCTTTGAGATCGAAGCAAAGCTTAAAGAACGCCTGAGCATTCCGGTATTCCACGATGACCAGCACGGCACAGCGATCGTTGTTGCGGCGGCTCTGCTCAATGCGTGCAGAGTGGCAGACAAGCAGCTCGCAGAGCTGGAGATCGTCATCAATGGTGCAGGCTCTGCGGGCATTGCCATTGCAAAGCATCTGCTCAGTCTGGGTGTGGGCAATATCAAAATGGTTGATCTGAAGGGAATTCTTTCCGCGGATGAAGTTTACGAAAATCCTGCACATAATGAAATTGCGGCACGCACAAACAAAAACAGGGCGCATGGTTCGCTTGCGGATGCGGTCAAGGGCGCAGATGTCTTTATCGGCGTTTCCAAGCCCGGACTGCTGACACCGGAAATGATCGCTTCCATGAACGAAAAGCCCATCATTTTTGCGATGGCAAACCCCACACCGGAGATCATGCCCGATCTTGCAAAGGAAGCGGGTGCTTTCATCGTGGGCACGGGCAGAAGCGATTTCCCGAACCAGATCAATAATGTGGTTGCCTTCCCCGGTGTCTTCAAGGGCGCACTGGCAGTGCGTGCAACGGACATCAACGAGGCAATGAAAGCCGCAGCGACCAAGGCGATCGCCGGATGTGTGAGCGACGAAAAGCTCTGTGCTGAATTCATTCTGCCGGACGCATTCGACCGCGGTGTTGCCGCAGCCGTAGCAAAGGCTGTTGCACAGGCTGCCATTGATTCCGGCGCTGCAGGACTTTCCGAAAATCCGCTTGCATAAACGCAAAAAGGAGATATACTATGATTTTCACTTATCAGCCGCGGGGCGTATGTTCGCGTAAAATCACAATCGAGCTGGAGGACGGTATCATCAAGAATTGTGCATTCATGGGTGGCTGCAATGGCAATACACAGGGCATCTGCCGGCTTGTACAGG
>CALGTT010000041.1 GCA_937901485.1 uncultured Ruminococcus sp. | reverse complement strand
TCAACGTCAGCGAAGTGCCCGCTATGAAGCGTCAGGGCATCATTTCCGGCGGCATGATCCCGAAGATCGAGTGCTGTGTGGAGGCGATCCGCCGCGGTATACACAAGGCTGTCATCATTGACGGCAGAGTGCCGCACTCTATTCTCATTGAAATTCTCTCCAATGAGGGGATCGGTACACAATTCAAGGCATGATGATCGTGATACGCCTGCTGCCCGTTTTCTTTGCAGTATGCTGCTTCCTTGCGGCGATCCTTCTGCGCAGAGAAAAGCGCGGCGGCATCCGGCATCCCGTTCGCGCACAGGCAGTGGTGATCTCCAGCGTCAGACAGATGGAGGTGCACCACAATGCCCCCGTGGAACGCATCGCGCCGGTGGTCAGATACATGACCGACAGCGGCGAGATCACAGTGGCAAGCCGCAGATACCTGCCGGAATGGCAGTATACCTATCGGACGGGGGAGCAGATCCCGATCTGTTACGAAAAAGAGCAGCCGTCCCATTTTCGCATCTGCCGTACACAGGGCGATGTATGGATCAGCAATTTTCTGCTGGTCATTGGTGCAGGCACACTGCTGGCATATGCAGTGCTGTATCTGCAATATTATAAATTATGAGGAGCTGGTACAACTATGAGCATCATTGAACAAACGCAGGAACATATCATGTCCACTTACGGACGCAGTCCCGTTGTGCTCGCGCATGGCAGCGGGGCGGTCTGTGAGGATGCACAGCAGAAGCGATATATTGATTTTGGCAGCGGTATCGGCACGACCTCGCTTGGATACTGTGATGCGGCGTGGGCGGATGCAGTCTGCGCACAGGTACGCGCTTTGCAGCACACCTCCAACCTCTATTACCATGCACCGCAGGCAGAGCTTGCAGAAAAGCTCTGCGCCATGACCGGCTACAGCAAGGTCTTTTACGGCAACAGCGGCGCAGAAGCCAATGAATGTGCTATCAAGCTGGCAAGAAAGTACAGCTTTGACAAATACGGCAAGGGCAGACATACCATTATCACGCTTGTCAATTCCTTCCATGGCAGAACGCTTGCCACGCTCTCTGCCACAGGGCAGGATGTGTTCCACAACTATTTTTTCCCGTTCGTGGAGGGCTTCCGCTATGTGAAAGCCAATGACATTGCCGATCTTCACGCAAACCTTGATGATACCGTTTGTGCCATCATGCTTGAATATATTCAGGGCGAGGGCGGCGTGAAGATGCTTGACGCTGAATTTGTGGCTGAGATCCGCAAAATCTGCGACGAGAAGGATATCCTCATGATCGCGGACGAGGTGCAGACCGGCATCGGCAGAACGGGTAAACTGCTGGCAGGTGAGCATTTCGGCTGCATGGCAGATGTCACCACACTTGCAAAGGGACTTGCCGGCGGCCTGCCGATCGGTGCGTGCCTTGCCAACGCCAAGTGCGCAGATGTGCTTGATAAGGGCAGCCACGGTTCTACGTTCGGCGGTAATCCCGTTGCCTGCGCAGGTGCGGTCAAGGTGCTTGAACGCATGGCACAGAAGGGAATGATGGATTCCATCACCGAAAAGAGCGATTTCATCCGCAGCCGGCTCTCCGCACTTTCCGAGGTCGGGGAGATCAGCGGCAAGGGCATGATGATCGGCATTTCTCTCAAAACCAAAAAAGCGGCAGATGTCCTGCAGGAATGCCTGAACAACGGTCTGCTCGTACTGACTGCCAAGGACCGTGTACGTCTTCTTCCTCCGCTGACCATCGGCATGGATGAACTGCGGGAAGGAATGCAAATTCTGTGTAATGTACTGGAGGGGTAACAATGGAACTGTATGTAGTACCGAAGGGGAATGAAAAATACCTGATTACAGATAAGAAAGACAGAAAGATCTACTCTGTTGACAAGAAACGCTTCAGCAAGCAGCTCATTCTGCACGATGCAAGCGGCTATGCGCTCTACAGCCTGCTTCAGATCACAACCGGTATAAAACCGAGCTTCCGTATTGATTTCAACGAAGAATCCTTCATGAAGGTGACTTGCAAATCCATCTACCTTGATCCCTCTCTGGAGTGCGAAGGGCGCGGTATGAAGTATGTGATCAAGAGCCAGGACCGCATGAATTTTGAGATCTATAAAAACGGTGCAAAGATCGGTACGATCGTCACCGAAAAGCAGACCAACAATGAGCAGCAGTATTATATCGACGTTGACAATAAGGCATTCGATGATTATATCCCGCTGTTTGCAGTCTGCGCTGACAAGTGCTTCAGCAGCCTGAATAAGTAACATCCATAAGGAGGAGTTTATACATGAAACATTTACTGAAAATGCTGGACCTGAGCCAGCAGGAGATTTTTGAGATTCTGGATCTGGCGGATCAGCTCAAGTACCAGACCAAGCATAACATCCCGCACCCGATTCTTGAAGGTAAGACACTGGGTATGATCTTCCAGAAGGCATCTACCAGAACCCGTGTATCCTTTGAAACCGGCATGTACCAGCTCGGCGGCTATCCGCTGTTCCTCTCTGCAAATGATCTCCAGATCGGCAGAGGCGAGCCGGTGCAGGATACTGCACGCGTGCTGTCCCGCTATCTCGACGGCATCATGATCCGTACCTTCGCACAGCAGGAGGTAGAGGATCTGGCGAATTACGGCAATATTCCGATCATCAATGGTCTGACTGACTTTGCACACCCCTGTCAGGTGCTTGCTGACCTGCTCACCGTCCGTGAGAAGAAGGCAAGCTTTGACGGTCTGAAGATGTGTTACATCGGCGACGGCAACAATATGGCAAACTCCCTGATCGTCGGCTTCCTCAAGGTGGGCATGGCGGTTTCTGTGGCTTGCCCTGAGGGTTATCGCCCCGACAAGCAGGTTATGGATTTTGCAAATACATACGACTGCTTCTCCGTCACTGACAAGCCGCTCGAGGCTGCTGTGGATGCCGATGTCATCATCACAGACGTTTGGTCCTCCATGGGCATGGAAGCGGAGATCGAGAAGCGTAAGATCGCATTCAAGGGCTATCAGGTAAATGATGACGTTATGGCTGCGGCGCATTCTGACGCAATCGTAATGCACTGTCTGCCTGCGCACCGCGAGGAAGAGATCACAGCAAAGGTATTTGAAGCACATGCAGATACCATCTTCGATGAAGCAGAGAATCGTCTGCACGCACAGAAGGCTGTTCTCGTGAAGCTCATGGGGCAGGAATAAGGGATATTTCAGAGGAACGGTACAGCATTGCTGTGCCGTTCTTTTTTTGCTGCAAACGGTCTGTACAAAATGGATAAAAACAGTCCCCGAAAGAATAGAAAAAGGGCGTAAGTACCAAAGTCGAAAAAATGCGAAAAAAGGTGTTGACAAACCCCGAAAAGTATGATATAATAATAAAGTCGTCAGGCGAGAGTGAATAAAGAAAAGCTCAAAACATGGCGCAAAACCGCAGATTGAAAGAGTAATAGAGA
>CALGTT010000040.1 GCA_937901485.1 uncultured Ruminococcus sp. | reverse complement strand
CATCTATATTGATTGGAACAAGGAAACACAAATGCTATTGCCCCATTAATTCACATTATACTACGGGTGAATCGAAAAGTCAAGTAAATTCTGGAAATAATACATGTTCCGTTGTATTTTTGTAGGACTGAATGGAAATACACACAATTTGTTGTGTGTATTGCACAAGTCATAGTAGACTAATATATAATTTTTACCCAAAAGTATACAGAACGGATAGCGGAAAAACGATGCCCGGATAATGAAAAGCAATGGTAGAATTTTTCGCACGGAAAAGCGGAGATTTGCGGTTATCTTTGCAAAAAGCATTGCAATTGCGCACGGATTCTGTTATAATGAAAGCATACATTATATAGAAACGGAGTAAGCGTATGAAATTAGAGCATGGAAGACCTGCCGACTGTGCAGGCAGAGTGGACAAGGAAGTAAAGACCTATGACCTGCTCGATTCCCTCGGCATCGAATATGACCGGATCGACCACGAGCCGGCGTTCACGATGGAGGTTTGTGCGGAGATCGACAAGGTGCTTGGGGCGATGATCTGCAAGAATCTGTTTCTCTGCAACCGCCAGAAAACGGATTTCTACCTGCTGCTGATTCCGGGGGACAAGGCGTTCAAGACCAAGGAGATCACCGGGCAGCTTGGCTGTTCGCGCCTGTCCTTTGCGGATGGGGAGAGCATGGAGCAGTACCTGAACCTGACACCGGGTTCGGCAAGCATCATGGGGCTGATGTTCGATCCGGAATGCCGTGTGCGGCTGGTAGTGGATGAGGATGTGATGAACGCGGAATATTTCGCCTGCCACCCCTGCATCAACACCTCCAGCATCCGCATGAAAACGGCGGATGTGTTCGGAACGCTCACCGATGCACTGGGGCATGGGATAACAGTGGTGAAGCTTTGCGGAGAGGAAGCACCATGAATGTGAAGACATATACGGAAAGATTTCTTAACCAGCAGGCTGCGATCCTTGCGGAGGAGGAACAGGCTCTTGCGGAGTTTCGGGAGGATCTTTCCAATGCAGATTTCGTGGTCGGGGAGCATGATACCGTTACGGCTCTGCTGGCTGTGACCTTTGTGTTTCTGCTCCTGATGTCCGCAAAAACACTGACGCAGAAAATCGCGGAGGACGGTCTGCGCCCGATGGAGCTGCTGATCCTCTGTCTGCTTGCCTTTGTCGGACTGCTCACACTGTACCGGTTCCTGTACCAGAAATACAGGCGGAAGATCCGTATCTTCGGGAAAACGATGTACTACGGCACGGACTGCTGGGAATTCCGGCAGATCGACAGCATCGAATGCAGCGCATTCGGTACGATTCGTGTGATGATCGACGGAAAAGCTGCGGCAAAAACCAGCTTCTCCGATGAAAATTCCGGACGGCTGCTGGCATGGGCAAAAAAATGCAGTATCCGCGTTCATAACGCGTACAGAGAGCCGGAACGGCTGAAAAGGAGGAAACCATGAATATTCAGATCTTCGGCACAAAAAAGTGCTTTGACACCAAAAAAGCGGAGCGTTACTTCAAGGAACGACGCGTGAAATACCAGCTCATCGACATGAAGGAAAAGGGCATGAGCAAGGGCGAATTCCAGAGTGTCATGAAGGCGGTCGGGGGACTCGATGCCCTCATTGACGAAAAGGCAAAGGACACGGAGCTGCTCACGCTCCTGCAATACCTGACCGATACCGACAAGCTCGAAAAGGTCTTTGAAAACCAGCACATCATCAAAACCCCCATTGTCCGCAATGGCAGGCTTGCCACACTCGGCTATCAGCCGGATGTGTGGAAAAGCTGGGAGTAAAGATACGTTACTATAATAGGAGTGAATCATCATGAAATACCGTAAACTGATCGGCACTGCCGCCGCATGTGCCATGGCTGCATCCGCCCTGCCCGTGTCCGCAGCTGACACGGCAAAGAAGCCTGACAAGGTCATTGCCCTGACCTTTGACGACGGCCCGAACACCACGACCACCAACGAGATTCTCGATCTGCTGGAGGAATATGACGCAGTTGCGTCCTTTTTCCTGATCGGCACAAATATCAATGAGGAAAGTGCTGTTACGGTCAAGCGTGCCTATGACATGGGCTGTGAGATCAACAATCATTCCAAGACGCATTCCAACATGCCGTCCATGTCCGCAGAGGAGATGCAGGCGGAGATCACCTATGTGGATGAATGGGTGTACGAGATCACGGGCGAGCACACGAAATTCTTCCGCCCGCCGTTCATTGACACCAACCAGACCATGTTCGAGGTCATCGACCAGCCGTTCATCGGCGGTTTCGGCTGCTATGACTACATGGAAAACGTCACCGCGCAGGAACGTGCGGATATGGTGCTTGATGCCGCAAAGGACGGACTGATCGTGCTGCTGCACGATGCCGCCGGAAATGACCAGACGGTCGAGGCTTTGAAAACCATCATTCCGGAGCTGATCGCGGACGGCTATGAATTCGTGACGCTCACGGAGCTGTTTGAACGTCAGGGCGAAACGCCGCGCGGCGATCTTCTTTACAATGAAGTGGCAAAGTATCCGTGCGCGGAGTATGCGCCGCATACGGAGGTGTTCAGCGGCGAAGCATCCGGCGAGCCAAGCTGGGCTGGCTGGAGTGACACGGCAGTGCTTGACAGGGAGCTTCTGGCAGAGCTGGGTGATTCCTACGCGATCGAGGTTGCCTACGAGGGCACTTATCCGCCGCAGGTCGTGCTCCAGAAATGGTCGGGGGAAGCCCTCTGGCACACCATTGCGCCTGCCTATTCCAACGGTGAGCGCGCCTGCTTCCTTGCCGCGGATATTCTGGCGGCACTCACGGCAAACGGCGTGGACTATGCCGATCTTGACCGCATGACGATCGCGCCGTCCAACGGCATGATGACGATGACAAAGGCAGAGATCCTCACCAGAGCATCGGGAACTGTCAAGCTTTCCGGTGATGTGGATCTCAGCGGTACGGTGGATGTGAGCGATGTGATCCTCCTGCAAAAATATCTCCTCGGTCTGGAAACGCTGACAAAGGCACAGGCAGAAAATGCCGCACTGCATCCGGATGATGCAGTCAACGCCTATGATCTGGCGATCCTGAAGAAAATGCTGCTGGAAAACGGAAAGTAAGGTGACATTATGAATCGTATTCTTGACTGGGAACAATACCTTGCGGCGGCGGCGGAAACCGTCGCGGAGGGTATTGTCATGCTGCGCAACGAAAACCACGCACTGCCCCTCCCAAAGGGGGAGGAGATCGCTGTGTTCGGCAGAATGCAGCTGCACTACTGCAAAAGCGGCACGGGTTCGGGCGGCATGGTGAATGTCTCGAAAGTTACGGGCATTCTGGACGGACTGCTCGAAAGCGGCGTGCGTGTGAATGCGGAGCTGCTCGACACCTACCGCGCATGGGACGAAAAAAATCCCTTCGATCAAGGCGAGGGATGGGGGCTTGAGCCGTGGTCACAGGTGGAAATGCCGCTGGATAACGCGCTGGTGCAGCGCGTGGGAAAAGCCTGCAAAACTGCCGTTGTCATCATCGGCAGAACCGCGGGCGAGGAGCAGGACAACCGTCCGGAGGAAGGCTCGTTCCTGTTCAGCGCGGCGGAGCAGGAAATGCTCACAAAGGTGCGCGGCGCATTTGCGCGGATGATCGTGCTGCTCAACACCGGAAACATCATGGATCTGGGATTTTTCGACACCTGCACCCCCGACGCGCTCCTGCTTGTCTGGCAGGGCGGCATGACGGGCGGCACGGGCACAGCGGATGTCCTCACCGGAAAGGTCAGCCCCTCCGGCAAGCTCCCCGATACCATTGCCATGTGCACGGAGGATTACCCCTCCCACCGCTGGTTCGGCGACAGAAACCGTAATTTCTACTGCGAGGATATCTACGTCGGCTACCGCTATTTTGAAACGTTCGCCAAGGATCGTGTGCGCTATCCGTTCGGCTTCGGGCTTTCCTACACGACCTTTGCGCATTCTGTCACTGCTGTGTGCACACAGGGGGATGTGCTGGATGTGGATGTCTACATCATAAATGTCGGAAAACATGCCGGAAAAGAGGTCATCCAGCTCTACTGCGAAGCTCCGCAGGGGGCACTGGGCAAGCCTGCAAGGGTGCTGTGTGCCTACGCAAAAACCGGATGCCTTGCGCCGGAGCAGGGGCAGGATCTGCATTTGCAGGTGAAGCTTTCCGACCTTGCGTCCTATGATGATTCCGGCGCGTCCGGTCATCGCTTCTGCGAGGTGCTTGAAGCGGGCGTGTACCGGTTCTATGCCGGCACGGATGTGCGCAGTGCAAAGCTCTGCCATGTGCACGAACTGCCCGAAACGATCGTTGTCAGACAGTGCCGTCAGGCAATGCCGCCCGTGCTCCCGTTCCGGCGCATGAAGCCGCAGAGCACAGCGGACGGCAGCTATACTATGAGAATGGAAGATGTCCCTCTCCATGCGTTCGATGAGGCACAACGGCGCATTGCCGGATTGCCGGAGGAGATCGCGTACACCGGTGACAGGGGCATTCTGCTCTCCGATGTGCACAGCGGTGCGCATACGATGGAAGAATTCATCGCGCAGCTCTCCGACGAGGAGCTTGCCTGCATCATCCGCGGCGAGGGTATGGGCAGTCCGCGCGTGACTGCCGGTACAGCGTCTGCATTCGGCGGCGTGACCGATGCGCTGACAGCACGCGGCATTCCGTGTGCCTGCTGTTCCGATGGCCCGTCCGGAATGCGGCTTGACTGCGGCACAAAGGCATTCAGCCTGCCCAGCGGCACGATGATCGCGTCCACGTTCAATCCGGAGCTGACGGAAAACCTGTTTGTGTTCATGGGACTGGAAATGACCGTGAACCGCGTGGATTGTCTGCTCGGCCCTGGTATGAACATCCACCGCCACCCGCTGAATGGACGCAATTTCGAGTATTTTTCCGAAGATCCCTACCTGACCGGAACGATGGCAGCAGCACAGCTGCGCGGTCTGCATTCCGTGGGCGTGACGGGTACGGTCAAGCATTTCTGCGGCAACAATCAGGAAACGAATCGCCATTTTCTCGATGATGCCGTGTCCGAACGCGCCCTGCGCGAGATCTATCTCAAAGGCTTCCAAATTGCAGTGGAGCAGGGGAGTGCGGACTCCGTTATGACCTCCTACGGCTCTGTCAACGGACTCTGGACGGCTGGCAGCTATGATCTGAATACGGTCATTCTTCGTGATGAATGGGGATTTGACGGCTTTACTATGACCGACTGGTGGGCAAATATCAACCGCCGCGGACAAGCCCCTGACAAGACTGATTTTGCGGCAATGGCAATGGCGCAGAATGATGTCTACATGGTCTGCGCAGAGGGCGGCTGCCATGAGGACAACACCCTCGAATGCCTTGCGGACGGCAGTCTGACACGTGCGGAATTACAGCGCAATGCCATGAACATCTGCAAATTCCTGCTCAAAACCAACGCTATGAAGCGGCTGCTCGGCATTGCAGAAACCGTGCAGGTCGTGAATCGTCCGGCGGAGGAAACCGCGGATGACGCACCGGTCGTGTTCTATGAGATCGACAAGGAGCTGGAGCTGGATCTT
>CALGTT010000039.1 GCA_937901485.1 uncultured Ruminococcus sp. | reverse complement strand
TTTGAGGATGTTTTGTGATATAATTTACAGGTTAAAGTAGAAAAGAACCCCTTCCACCGCTAAAGCGGTTTAGCCTTACCATGAAGGTGAAGGCATAAAGTCGCCCCTTTTAAGGGGAGATGTCTGCAAAAGCAGACAGAGGGGTGGTAACGGAGTGTATTTATGAAACTTGGTAACATTGAAATAGAAAGCAGAAGTGCTGCTCTGGCTCCCATGGCAGGCGTTGCCGACAGTGCCTACCGCCTGCTTGCCAAGGAACACGGCGCGGCGTTGCTTGTCAGTGAAATGATTTCTGCAAAAGGGCTTTGCTATGACAGCAAGGGCAGTGCGGAGCTGTGCGCGATTACTGCGCCGGAACGCCCCATGGCTCTCCAGCTGTTCGGCAGTGAGCCGGAATTTATTGCCCGTGCCGTGTCAATGGTGCAGGCATACCAGCCGGATTTCATCGACCTGAACATGGGCTGTCCCGTGCCGAAAGTCGTGAATACGGGGGCAGGCTCGGCATTGATGAAAACGCCGGAGCTTGCGGCAGAATGCGTCCGCGCGGCGGTGCGGGAATCCTCCGTGCCGGTGACGGTGAAAATGCGCATCGGCTGGGACGAAGCGCACATCAATGCGGTGGAATTTGCGCAGTGCATGGAGCAGGCAGGCGCGGCGGCGATCACGGTGCACGGGCGCACAAAGACGCAGCTCTATTCCGGTCACGCGGACTGGTCGCAGATCGCGGCGGTAAAGCGTGCGGTGTCCGTGCCGGTCATCGGCAACGGGGACATCTGCTCGGCGCAGGATGCCGCGGCGATGTATGCGCAGACGGGCTGTGATCTGGTGGCAGTGGGACGGGCGACCTACGGCAATCCGTGGATCTTTCAGGAGATCGACGCGCATTTCCGCGGACTTCCCTACACGCCCCCGACACCGGAGGCGCGCATGGAAATGATGCTCCGCCACATCCGCATGATCATCGAGGACAGCAAAAAGCCGCCGGAGATCGCCATCCGCGAGGCAAGAAAGCACGCGTCTTGGTACATGACCGGACATTTCGGCGCGGCGGCATTCCGCGCAAGGTGCTACAATCTTTCGTCCTATGACGAGGCACAGCAGCTTGCGGAGGATTTTCTGAAAGTGAACGAGGGATAAGCAGTGCCCCTGCCGGATGGCGGGGGCACAGTCTATTGAGAGCCTATCGGCTATTGCGCCGCAGGCGGCTGAAAAGTTTTCGGTCCAGCCTTTTTCAAAAGGCTGGCAGG
>CALGTT010000038.1 GCA_937901485.1 uncultured Ruminococcus sp. | reverse complement strand
ATGGTGGCGATGAAGAACCTTTGCGAGATGATTCAGGGCTTGACCGGTATCAAACCAGGGAGTGTTGACACTAAAATACTACGCAGATTTTCGAGTATAAATTTTATGCAGGCAAGGCGAAAAGGTGCAGGCAGGTTGTTGTACCTTTCCAACGCAGGATGCGTGAAAATTTGCCGAAAAGATGTGTTGTCAGGCATAGTGTCAACAAACTGCAAATCCTCCTCAGAAAGCTGATGGAAATCAGTGCAAGTGGCAGTGTATAATTTTCTCAAAATCGGGAAAAATAATGCTATTAATCAACAGGAGGAAAATCCATGAACGAAAACAGATTTTATATTTGCGAGCATTGCGGCAATATTGTCGGAATGATTCACGATGCAGGCAAATCTCTTCGCTGCTGCGGAGAGAAGATGAAACAGCTTGCACCGTCATCTGACGCAAGTGCCGAAAAGCACACGCCAATTGTAAAAGTGGAGGGTAATACCGTCAAGGTCAATGTCGGTGCGATTTCCCATCCTATGACGGAGGAACACAGCATCACATGGGTGTATCTCCAGACAGATCGGGGCGGTCAGAGAAAATGTCTGAAACAGGGCGGTGAGCCTGTTGTCAGCTTTGCACTGCTGGAGGAAAAGCCTGTTGCAGTGTATGCCTACTGCAATCTCCATGGTATGTGGAAAACGGAGATCTGATCGTATCACATAATTTCAGCCGGAATGGAAACAATAACTCCATCCGGCTGATTGTTTTTGCAATCCCGTAAAGATGAAAGGAGATCAGAATGATGTCAATGATCAATAAGGAAATTTCCGATTTCAGCGTAATGGCATTCCATAAGGGTGAATGCAGAACCGTTACCCAGAAGGATGTTCTGGGCAAATGGAGCGTATTCTTCTTCTATCCAGCGGATTTCACTTTTGTGTGTCCCACAGAGCTGGAGGATCTTGCCGATAAATATGTAGATTTTCAGAGTGCAGGCTGTGAGATCTACTCCGTGTCCACTGATACGCACTTTGTCCACAAGGCATGGTACGATGTGTCTGAACGAATCAAAAAGATCAACTATGTGATGCTTGCCGATCCTACACACACACTATCCAGAGATTTTGAGGTGTATATCGAATCCGATGGCCTTGCCGAGCGCGGCAGTTTTATCGTAAACCCCGAGGGTAAGATTGTTGCTTATGAGGTAAGCTCCGGCAACGTTGGCAGAAATGCGGACGAGCTGTTCCGCAAGCTGCAGGCTTGTCAGTTTGTTGCCGCACACGGTGATCAGGTTTGTCCTGCAAAATGGCAGCCCGGTGCAGAAACCCTGAAACCCAGTCTTGATCTGGTAGGTCAGCTGTAATGCGTGGTGAGAAACTCTATGACGCTGTGATTGTCGGCGGCGGTCCAGCAGGACTGACGGCTGCCCTGTATCTTGCACGAGCGAGATACAGGGTGCTTGTCATTGAAAAGGAACAGTTCGGCGGTCAGATCACCATCACATCCGAGGTGGTCAATTACCCCGGTGTGGGACTTGCAAGCGGTGCGGAGCTGACGGAAACCATGCGAAAACAGGCGGAGGACTTCGGGGCAGAATTTCTGCTGGCGGAGGTCACGAGCCTTGTGCCCGAGGGAGATATCAAAACCGTGCATACTTCAAAAGGCGAGGTGCAGTGTTTCGGTATCATCGTCGCAACGGGTGCACATCCGAGGATGATCGGCTTTGCGGGTGAAGCGGAATTCCGTGGACATGGTGTTGCCTATTGTGCGACCTGTGACGGCGAATTTTTCACAGGCAAGGAAATTTTTGTCGTGGGCGGCGGTTTTGCAGCAGCGGAGGAAAGCGTGTTCCTGACCAAATATGCAAAGCATGTCACCATCCTTGTCCGTGAGGAAGATTTCACCTGCGCCAAGGCGGTTGCCGATGAGGCAAGAAATCACCCGAAGATCACCGTCCTGTATGAAACCGAGGTGGAATCAGTTTCGGGTGATACTGCCCTGAAAACCATCCGTTACCGTAATAATAAAACGGGCGAGGTGACGGAATATCATGCCGAGGACGGCGATACCTTCGGTGTGTTCGTGTTCGCAGGCTATGAGCCAGAAACTGCGCTGATTCGGGATATTGTGAAGCTGAATGAATACGGCTATGTCATCACGGACAACAACCGCAAGACCAATATTGACGGTCTGTACGCCGCAGGCGATATCTGCGAGAAGAATCTGCGGCAGGTGGTCACAGCGGTCAGTGACGGTGCAATTGCGGCAACGGAACTGGAAAAATACGCCGCTGCCATGCAGAAGAAAACGGGTAGCATTCCAGAAATTCCGAAACGTGCAAAAGCGGAGAAACCGACAGAGGAATATCATCATTCCGACAGCGATTTCTTTTCGGCAGAAGTATCTGCACAGCTTGATTCGGTCTTTTCCAAAATGGAACGCAGCCTTGTGCTGAAGCTGTATCTCGATGAACAGCCACTTTCCACAGAGCTGAAAGCGTATATGGAAGCAATGGCAGAACGCACGGACAAGCTTTCCGTACAGCTTGCGGAAAATGCGGAATCAGAGGAATTCCGTCCCTGTGTGCGTATCTGTAAAGAGGACGGCACAGAAACAGGACTTGCATTCCACGGCGTACCCGGTGGGCATGAGTTTACGTCCTTTGTGCTGGGACTCTATAATGCCGCAGGTTCTGGACAGCCGATTGACGAACAGGACAAAGCGGATATTGCACGCATCGCAAAGCCCATGAAAATACAGGTACTTGTGACGCTTTCCTGCACGATGTGCCCGGAGCTTGTGACGGCAGTGCAGAAGATCGCAGCAGAAAATCCGAACGTGACAGCCGAGATCTACGATGTGAATCATTTCCCGAAACTGCGGGAACAGTATCGGATCATGAGCGTACCGTGCCTTGTGGTGGATGGAGAGGCGGTTTCATTCGGCAGGAAAAATCTGCGGCAGGTGCTGGATCTGATTGTTTAGTTCCATGAAAACCAGATAATCTACCGAATATACCTTTTGGCAGAACACAGAAAACAGCAGAATACACGCTGAACAAATGCGGACGAACTGCACAGGTTCA
>CALGTT010000037.1 GCA_937901485.1 uncultured Ruminococcus sp. | reverse complement strand
GCAGTGAAACGGGATTTTCTGTCATGGGAATTACCCGAAATATCTCTTCAGCAGACCCTCGAAAGCCTTGCCGTGTCTTGCTTCGTCCTTTGCCATCTCATGTACAGTGTCATGGATCGCATCAAGATTCAGCTCCTTTGCACGCTTTGCCAGATCAAGCTTGCCCTGTGTTGCGCCATGCTCTGCGGCAACTCTCTTTTCGAGGTTTTCCTTTGTGGAGGAGGATACAACCTCGCCGAGCAGCTCTGCAAACTTTGCTGCGTGCTCTGCTTCCTCAAGTGCTGCCTTCTCCCAGTACAGACCGATCTCCGGATAACCCTCGCGATGTGCTACTCTGGACATTGCCAGATACATGCCGACCTCAGTGCACTCACCCTCAAAGTTTGCTCTCAGACCTGCAAGGATCTCCTCGTCAGTCACTGCCTTGGCTACACCAACCTCATGCTCACATGCAAATACCAGAGCTTCATCAGCTGCCTTCTCAATGAACTTGGAACCCGGAACCTTGCACTGAGGACATGCCTCCGGAGGCTCGTTACCCTCGTGAACATAACCGCATACAGGACATACATACTTTTTCATAATCATTTTCTCCTTTTTCATTTTTACTGCGGATCATTCTTCCGCCGCAGCATCGGATTTTTGACAATTCCGGCAGACACCGTACAAAGCAAGCTCATATGACTCGATCTGTGTCTCCGTCATGCCATTCATGACCTCCAGAAGCCCCTCCAGCCAGATATCCTCCAGTGTTCCGCATCTGCGGCAGAGCATATGCTCATGAAATTCCACGTTGCGATCATACCTGTCAGGTGCATTCGGGATCGTGATGCGCAGAATCTCTCCGTCACGCTCCATGACTCCAAGGTTGCGATATACTGTACCGATTGCGATACAGGGCATCTGCTCCTTCGCAAGCATATAGATCTGCTCCGCTGTCATGTGGCTGTCCGTGGTCTTGATGATCTCTGTGATCAGCCGTCGCTGTTCCGTCAAACCTGTCACATCCTTTTTGTTTTAAGATTAAGAATGATTCTTAATATTGTTGTGATTCTATTATAGCATAGAGAATTGCATTTGTCAATAAGTTTTTGAGAAAAACACTTCGAGCAGAATCACTTTGTATGACCGCACAAAATCGGAATCATTTTTTGTGTATTTTGATGAATATCACCATATCGGATTGAAGCATATCCGATATTATGATATAAAAACGAATTGAAATAACATACAGTAAAACGCCGAATTCTTGGATCATCAACCAACTCCTCTCTTGTTTTCAGCTATAAAAACCGTCCGTAATCATTAGTTACAAACGGCTATGTGATCATATTCAGTTCGCCTAAACCGAAATTTATCCTGCACAATATTTTTCATTTGCATGAGCATAGTAAATGACTTTAGGAGCATATCGCATAATAATTTCCCAATCACTTTTTAGTTTTTCATTTTTCTCATAACCACCAAGATATTCCATAGGTTCCAAATCACCTACAAAGCACTCGCCGCTGTCCAAAATCAAAGATATGCTATCTTTGCTATGGCTTGTTGTAGCTACGATCTCACCGTTAATCCCCATGCTTTTGAGGAAGTTTCTGCTTTCCTCACAACTGATTACGGTTGTGTTTTCAGTAGTGATAGGTTCATAATTCAACTGCTTATCTCTGCTGAAAATTTCATCTGAAAAGTGGACATATGGCTCTTGTGTATTCAGAATCAGCAGTTTTACATCTTGTTTTATGAATTCACTTACTAACCCAATGTGGTCCGGATGATAATGCGTTGCCAGAACATAATCTATATCACGAATCTTAATGTCGTGTTCTTTAATTGCTCTATAAAATGCCGGTAATGTTCCTGCATAATCGGTATCAATCAGTAAATTTCCAACTGTTCCACGAACAAAGAATGTATTCGTGTTTCCATATTTCAACTTTGTAATCACAGAGATGCTCCCTTTGTCAAATTCCTATACTCCACTTAATTCGATAAACAAAAGTCTATTCGAGTTAAGCCGCCGAGCACGTCTTTCCGAACGTCCAAAGCGATGTGCTGTGATCGGCACATCACTTTTTATGCAAGATGCCCCGACCAAAATCGGGGCATCCGTTTATGCAAAAAAGATTAGTTGATGGAACGCTTTACATAAGTTGTGTGCAGCAGTTCATGTGCCTTGTGGCTGTTCGGCTCGCCGAGGAATTCCTCATAGAGCTTCTTTACATCAGCATTCAGGTGGGACAGACGCAGTACCTTAGAAGCATCCTCATCATAGAGAGCCTTTGCACGCAGCTCACGCAGATCTGCGAAGTTGCGGACACTTGCAGGCTGCTGGGGCTGACCGCCGCCGTTTACGCAGCCGCCGGGGCATCCCATGATTTCGATGAAGTGAACATCCTCGCCGTTCTGTACGGACTTGAGGAGTTCCTTTGCATTTGCCAGACCACTTGCAACTGCAACCTTGATTTCAGTGCCGTTTACATTGTAGGTCTTGCGCTTGATACCGTCAGTACCACGAACCTCTGTGAACTCGATCACCTCGTCCTTACCTGTCAGCCAGCAAGCTGCGGTACGCAGAGCAGCTTCCATAACGCCGCCTGTTGCGCCGAAGATGTCGCCTGCACCAGCGGACAGACCGAGCGGATTGTCGAAGTCCTCATCGGGCATTGCTCTGAAGTTCAGACCTGCACGACGGATCATTCTTGCCAGCTCTCTTGTAGTCAGCACATAATCTACGTCCGGTACACCTGCTGCGTTCTGATCGTCTCTGCCGATCTCGAACTTCTTAGCGGTACAGGGCATTACGCTGACAACTACGATATCCTCAGCCTTTACGCCGATCTTCTCAGCATAGTAGGTCTTTGCGATTGCACCCAGCATCTGGTGAGGAGACTTGCAGCTGGACAGATTCTCTGTCATCTCAGGGAAGTAGTGCTCGCAGTACTTAACCCAGCCAGGAGAGCAGGATGTGATCAGCGGGAGCTTGCCGCCGTTCTTGAAACGATCCATGAACTCGGTAGCTTCTTCCATGATGGTCAGGTCAGCTGCCCAGTCAGTATCGAATACATCGTCAAAGCCCAGACGACGCAGGGATGCAGCCATCTTGCCTTCAACGTTTGTGCCGATCTCATAGCCGAATTCTTCGCCCAGAGCTGCACGAACTGCCGGAGCAGTCTGCACGATCACTCTCTTGGAAGGATCAGCAATTGCAGCAAATACATCATCAATGTATTCCTTCTCAGACAGTGCGCCTACAGGACATACAGCGATACACTGACCGCAGGCAACACAGCTTGTCTCACCCAGGCCCATGTCGAATGCACTTGCAATTGTTGTTGCGAAACCACGCTCATTTGCGCCAATTACGCCAACGCCCTGTGTCTTTGCACAAACTGCTACGCAGCGGCGGCACAGAATGCACTTGTTGTTGTCGCGGTACATATGTACTGCGGAATCATCCACATCATAGGACGGATTCTCGCCTGCGAATGCATCGGAATTGTCAACGCCGAGGTCGTTTGCAAGCTTCTGCAGCTCGCAGTTGCCGCTTCTTACGCAGGAGAGGCACTTCTTGTCATGTGTGGAAAGGATCAGCTCAACGGTCTTCTTTCTGGACTCCAGAACCTTCGGGGAGTTGGTCAGAACCTCCATGCCCTCAGTTACCGGATATACGCAGGCAGCTACCAGACGGAAGCCTCTGCCTTCGTTTGCTTCAACCATACAGATACGGCATGCACCGATTTCGTTGATTTCCTTCATGTAGCACAGGGTGGGGATTTCCACGCCTGCTGCATGTGCAGCTTCCAGAATGGTAGAACCCTTAGGAACAGAAACTGCAATGCCATTGATTTTTACATTAATATCTGCCATGTCTTTGTTCCTCCTTAACCCTTGGAAATAGCCTTGAACTTACATGTATCGATACAAGCACCGCACTTTACGCACTTGTCGGTATCAATTGCCAGAGAAGGCAGCTTGTGACCGGGAGCAACGTAATCTGTCTTGGAAATTGCAGATGCAGGGCACTGTCTTGCGCACATACCGCAGCCGATGCACTTCTCAGCGTCGATGGAGAACTGCAGCAGATCCTTACATACGCCAGCAGGGCACTTCTTGTCCACAACGTGTGCAATGTATTCCTCGCGGAAGTTCTTGAGAGTGGACAGTACCGGGTTCGGAGCTGTCTGTCCCAGACCGCAAAGGGAGTTTGCCTTGATGTAGTAGCACAGCTCTTCGAGCTTGTCGATATCCTCCAGTGTAGCCTTACCCTGTGTGATCTTGTCGAGCATCTCGTACATACGCTTTGTACCGATACGGCAGGGTGTGCACTTACCGCAGGACTCATCAACAGTGAATTCGAGGAAGAACTTGGCGATGTCAACCATGCAGTTGTCTTCGTCCATAACAATCAGACCACCGGAGCCCATCATAGAGCCGATAGCAATGAGGTTGTCATAGTCGATCGGAATGTCGATGTTGTCAGCTGCGATACAGCCGCCGGAAGGACCACCGGTCTGTGCAGCCTTGAACTTCTTGCCGTTCGGGATGCCGCCGCCGATCTCCTCAACAACGGTACGCAGAGTGGTACCCATCGGTACTTCTACCAGACCGGTGTTGTTGATCTTGCCGCCCAGAGCGAATACCTTAGTACCCTTGGACTTTTCAGTACCCATGCCAGCAAACCACTCAGCACCGTTCAGGATGATCTGCGGGATGTTTGCATAGGTCTCAACGTTGTTGAGAATTGTGGGCTTGCCAAACAGGCCCTTTTCAGCCGGGAACGGAGGTCTCGGACGAGGCTCACCGCGGTTGCCCTCGATAGAGGTCATCAGAGCAGTTTCCTCACCGCAAACGAACGCACCTGCACCCAGACGCAGGTCAATGTCAAAGTCGAAGCCTGTGCCGAAGATGTTCTTGCCCAGAACACCGTACTCTCTTGCCTGTGCGATTGCAATGCGCAGACGGTCAACAGCGATCGGATACTCAGCACGAACGTAGATATAGCCCTGTGTTGCGCCGATTGCATAGCCTGCGATAGCCATAGCCTCCAGTACAACGTGCGGATCGCCCTCAAGTACGGAACGGTCCATAAATGCACCCGGGTCACCCTCGTCGGCGTTGCAGCATACATACTTCTGGTCAGCATCCGGAACGATGTTGCGAGCGAGCTTCCACTTCATACCTGTCGGGAAGCCGCCGCCGCCTCTGCCGCGCAGACCGGAATCCAGAATTGTCTGGATAACATCCTCAGGAGTCATCTCCTTCAGAACCTTAGCCAGTGCCTGATAGCCATCCTTACCGATGTACTCATCAATGCACTCAGGATTGATCGCACCGCAGTTACGCAGAGCAACACGATGCTGCTTGCTGTAGAATGCAGTGTCGTTCAGGGACTTGATGCCCTCGTCAGTAACAGTTTCCTGATACAGCAGACGAGCTACCGGCTGACCGCCCTCTACCAGATGAGTGGAAACGATCTCAGCGATGTCCTCTGCCTTAACCATGGAATAGAAAGCACCCTCGGGGTATACGATCATGATCGGACCGAGTGCGCACAGACCGAAACAGCCTGTCTTTACGATCTGGATCTCATTTGTCAGACCATTCTTCTCCAGTTCCTCTGCCAGTGTCTTTTCAATTGCAGCACTGCCGGAAGAAGTACAGCCGGTACCGCCGCAGATCAGTACATGCTTGCGGTACTTTGTGCCGTTGGCTTCAACGGACTCATTACGAGTCTGAAGCTCAACTGCCATTTCATCACGAATCACTTTGATTTCGTCGAGCGACTTCATGTATATATTCCTCCTTGTTATGTATTCTCAGGGGTGAGAAAATTACTCATACTTTGCCAGAATACCAGCGAGATCATCCACACCGAGACGACCGTATACGTCCTCGTTGATCGTCAGGACAGGAGCCAGACCACATGCGCCGATGCAGCGACATGCTTCCAGAGAGAACTTGCCGTCCTCTGTGCACTCACCGCCGTCAATGCCCAGAATCTCCTTGAGCTTGTCATACAGATCGCCGGAACCCTTTACATAGCAAGCAGTACCAAGACAGAAAGAAATGTTGTACTTTCCCTTCGGGAAAAGAGAGAACTGTGCGTAGAATGTTACGACACCGTAGATCTTCTCCATCGGAACATCCATTTCGTCAGAAATGATCTTCTGCACCTCGATCGGCAGATAGCCATAGATATCCTGTGCCTTCTGCAGCACAGGCATCAGTGCGCCCTGTTCGTCCTTATGCTCGGCAATTACTGCACGAAGCTGTGCTTCCTGCTCAGGTGTGCCGCGGAACGGAACAGTCTTCTTCGTTTTTGCACCCATTGTGTAACCTCCCAGAATTATTTGTATGCACTCTGCCGTCATCGTTTTGCAAAAAGCGACAATTTCAGCGTACGGCATACTTACCATATAATTATAGCACATCTCACGCAAAAAATCCATCCGCAATGTTCACTAACGGATTGTGTTGAAAATATACATATTGCACAAAGCGATAACTTTGTATCTATAAAAATATCCAAATACAAATAGTTATGAAATCAGATTGTTACTGCGAATTTCGCTCATACATTACTAAATTTTCACTTAAAATATCACCATCTGTATATTTTGCAATGCATTTTGATATCCATAAACCGAATTTTTTCTGTTGAAAACTGCTGCGCGGAGATGCGTTTTTGTCAATCCGGACAAGTATGCAGGCTATATTTCCGGTCCGCAATATTTAAGGATGCGCGGCTTGGCGGCAGAGATTTTGGTTTTTTGTGAGATTTTTAAAAAAACGCTGGACAAATGTGAGATTATGTGCTATAATATAACGTAAAGAACGCTGGTTTCCCGCAGGAATGCCGGCGAAGCAGACAGAATCAAATACATATTATGAGGTGATACTATGGGTCTGAGTGATCTGTTCCAGAGAAAAACCAATTATTTCGACAAAAAAATGACACCCCAGTGTGGTTACTGCCAGTTCGGCAAGCGCACAAAGGACGGCAACCGCGTGCTTTGCAGCAAGACCGTCAGCCTGAAGGAAGAAACAGATTCCTGCGGAAAATTCATCTATTCTCCGCTCAAGCGCGTCCCCGTCAAGCAGTTCAAAAATGAGGGCTTTGTTACGGATGAAGAGATCTATGCAGAGATCAAGGATGAAGAGCCGGAGGAGAAGAAGCCCGCTAAGGAAGAAGCAAAGCCTGCGGAGGAAACAAAACCTGTTGAGGAAGTGAAACCTGCGGAGGAAGAAAAGCCCGCAGAGGAGGCTAAGCCTGCGGAGGAAGAAAAGCCTGTAGAGGAGGCTAAGCCTGCCGAGGAAGAAAAGCCCGCAGAGGAGGCTAAACCCGCTGAGGAAGAAAAGCCTGCGGAGATCGATCCGCTGGATGCTGCGATCTCCAGTGCGCTGGCGGATGCTGCTGCATTTGCGCAGAACAATCAGCCGCCCAAATCTGCTGAATAATCATGCATTGCTGCACAGCTCCGGATATGGGGCTGTGCATATGCTGTTTTTGGAGGACACCTATGAAACGAACAGATTATCTGAGCTGGGACGAGTATTTTATGGGCATCGCGCTGCTTTCCGCGCAGAGAAGCAAGGATGCAAACACACAGGTCGGCGCGTGCATCGTCAATCCCGAGCACAAGATCGTTTCGATGGGCTACAACGGAATGCCCATCGGCTGTGATGATGATGTGATGCCGTGGGCGCGTGAGGGGGATTTTCTGGATACGAAATACCCGTTTGTGTGCCATGCGGAGCTGAACGCCATTCTCAACCGTGCCGAGGTCAGTCTGAAAAACTGCACGATCTATGTCACACTGTTCCCCTGCAACGAGTGTGCCAAAGCGATCATCCAAAGCGGGATCCGCAGGGTGGTGTATCTTGATAACAAGTATGCCGGCACGGATGCGATCAGGGCTTCTGAGCAGATGTTCCGGCTTTCCGGCGTTGCATATGAGGCGTACCGCCCCACGGGACGGCAGATCTCATTCGGCTTATAAGGAGGATATTATGAGAATTCGCTGTAAACCCTGGGCAAGACCGGAGCTGGAGGCAAGCCCGTTTTTTATTGCCGAACCACCGGCGCACCGCGGTCATTGGGATGAGGTCTTCGGCAACGGCAAGCCGATCTATCTGGAGCTTGGCTGCGGAAAGGGAGGTTTTGCGTCACAGGCAGTCCTGCACTGGACGGATGTCAATTTCATTGCAGTGGACATTAAAAATGAGATGCTGGTGCTGGCAAAGCGCAAGATCGAACAGGCACTTGAAGGTGCGGAGCGTTCGCACGAGCAGGTGCGCGTGATGATCTACAACATCTCCAACATCTGCAATGCATT
>CALGTT010000036.1 GCA_937901485.1 uncultured Ruminococcus sp. | reverse complement strand
AGATCACAAGGCAGATGATCTCCGAGATGGTCAGCCCCCGTCTGGAAACTACGGTCTACGCGCTGACAAGGGCGGTGATCCGGCATAATTCGCGCGATGCCATGCGTGCAGTGGACGAGCTGCTTGCCATGCGCGTGGAAATGCCCTACCTGATGGCAACGGTTTCCGGCTGTTTCGTCGATCTCCAGAGGGCAGTGACCGCCAGACAGAACAACCGCACGGTGCAGGATGTGATACAGGATTTTTCCTATCGTTATGCATTTGCTGTGGAAAATTCGTTCCGCGACAGCAGCGGAGAATCCGCAAAGCATATTGCAAAATGCCTGAAGCTCCTGTGTGATGCGGAACAGAAGCTGCACTCGCAGGCAGTCAATGAGCGTGTGCTTTTTGAACAGACCATTGTGGAAATGCTGCGCTGACAGCGGAGAGGAGGCAACATGCTGCAAATCAGGCAGGCAATTATTGTGGAGGGCAAGTACGACAAGATCAAGCTTTCCTCCCTTGTGAAAGCCGTCATCATCCCGACGCACGGCTTCCGCATTTTCAAGGACGCAGAAATGCTGGAGCTGATCCGGCATTATGCGCAGACCACAGGTATTATCATCCTGACCGATTCCGACCGTGCCGGCTTCCGCATCCGGAGCTACCTCAAGGGTGCGATCCCGAACGGTTCGATCCGCAATATCTATATTCCCGATATCTTCGGCAAGGAAAAACGCAAGGACAAGCCCTCCGCGGAGGGCAAGCTTGGTGTGGAGGGCATGGATGCCGCAGTACTGCGCGAAGCGTTTGCGAAGGCAGGCGTGCTTTCCGAGGATGCGCCGGCAGGTGAGCCGATCACCAAGACCGATCTCTATCTTGCAGGACTCAACGGCACACCCAACAGCGCGGAACGCCGCCGTGCATTGCAGCAAAGACTCGGACTGCCGTCCATGCTTTCTGCCGCCGCGCTGCTGGAGATCCTCAATTCCATGATGACACGCGCGGAATTTCTGGAGATGACCGAAACGGAGGGCGAATAAATGTATCTTTCCTCATTGACCTTTACCGTCATGATACTGCCCCTCCTGCTCCTGATGTTCTGCCTTCTTCCACAGAAAGGCAAGTACCCCTTCCTGCTCTGCGCCGGACTTCTCATTTTCGGCTGGAGCAGTCCGGTCAGACTCGTCTTTCCCGCCGCCTATCTTTGCTTTGATTACGGCATCGGATTGCTGCTCGGCAGGTTGCAGGATCGCCGCGGAATCTCACGCGCCATACTGGTCGGCGCAAGTCTGCTGCAGGCAGCGGCATTGCTCATGATCCGGCGAGCATTTGCGGATAGTACGGATCCGTTCTTTCCCATCGGCACTGCCATCATGACGCTGCAGGGGCTTGGCTACCTGATCGGTGTCTGTCGGAAAAAGCATCCGGCAGAGAAAAATTTCCTGCATTTCGCACTCTACCTTACATTCTTCCCCCTGCTCTACGCAGGGCCGCTGATCTCCTATCCGGAATTCCGCAGTCAGCTGGAAAAGCGCAGGTACAATATCCACAGCCTCGGTGCAGGCATTGAGCTGTTCATCCGCGGTCTTGCGGAAAAGGTGGTGTTTGCCGATACCCTCGGCTATGTGTTCCGCGAGCTGCGGCAGACCGATCCGGCACAGATCAGTATGCTGACTGCGTGGCTGACCGTGCTGACATTTTCCATGTACCTCTATTTTGAGCTGCTCGGTTATGCGGACATGGCGCGCGGGCTTGGAAAATGCTTCGGCATCACACTTCCGAAAGCGTTCGGACAGCCATTCCTCTCCAATGGCGTGACGCAGTTCATGGAGCAGTGGAATATTACACATGTACTATGGTTTCAGTCCAATTTCCGCCATCTTCTCCTTCAGGGGAGCAAGCACAGATGGATGAAATATGCAAGCCTTGTTGTGATGTGGATGCTCATTGGCATCTGGTACAATACCACGTTCCCGTTCCTGCTCTGGGGCATGTTTATCGGTCTGCTGCTTGCCGTTGAACAGCTGTTTCTGGGGAAAATACTGGAGCGCAATTATGCGTTCGGTCTGGCGTACACTGCCGTCGTCCTGCAATTTGCGTGGGTTTTCCTCTTTGCAGACAGCCTGCCTGAGGTGCTTGCATTCTGGAAAGCCATGCTTGGCTTTGGAAGCGGATTGGCTGACAGCTACGGCATTTATTTCTTTACATCCTATATTGTATTTCTGCTCATCTGCTTTTATATCGCCAGTGATCTGTTCCGCAACATCATGGAACGCATTGCGGCGACCGCAGTCGGCAGAAAGATCGCAGTGTACATGCCGCTGATCAACTGCCTGATCCTGATCTTCTGCATGGCAAGTATGCTCTATGCAGATGGACAGGCAGAATTGTGGCTGCACTTGTAGCATTGGAGGGAAACACCTTGCAAAAACAATACTATTATCGCACCGTGCTCATGGTGCTGCTCATATATGTTGCTGTCATTGCCAATACAAACCTGAAAGGCTTTCCGAAACCCACCGTGCAAAGCCTGCTCAACGGTACATGGGCGGAACAAACAGAAAATTTTCTCGGTGAAAACCTCGGCTTTCATGACAGCCTGTTCCGCCTGAAAACGCAGGCAGAGCTGCTGCTTGGTGAAAAGCGCATCCGCAATGTCTATATCACCGATGACATGCTGCTCGAAAAGCTTCCGTCCGACCACAGCGGCAATGTGACGGAATCTGCACAGGTGCTCAACGAATTCTACGAAAAATACCAGATTCCGACCTATTTCGTACTCGTTCCCTCCGCGTCCGAGATTTACGAAAGCAG
>CALGTT010000035.1 GCA_937901485.1 uncultured Ruminococcus sp. | reverse complement strand
CTGGCTGACCAACCGCCGCACACCTCTGCATACCCGCGCAAATACGGCGTTTTTCGGGGCGTTCGGCTATGAGCTGAACCCCTACTGGCTGCCGGAGGAGGAGCTTTTGCAGATCAAAGCACAGATCGCATTCTACAAGCAGCACCGCCGGCTGTTCCAGTTCGGGACATTCTACCGCCTGCAAAGTCCGTTCGGCACGAACGAAGCGGTCTGGATGGCAGTGTCCGAGGATCGGCGGCAGGCAGTCTGCGGCGTATACAAGACGCTGAACCGTCCGCTTTCCCCGTTCCGGAAGGTGCAGCTTGCGGGGCTGGACGCAAGCCTTTGCTACCGCATTTCGGGCGGCGACAATAAGTATGACGCATACGGTGACGAGCTGATGCACTTCGGTCTGCTGATCTCGGATTCCTCCGCCGGTGAGCGGATGGAGGGGTGCAGAGTTTCGTCCGATTTTGATTCACAGCTCATTTTCTTAGACGCAATACAGGAGGCATAGCACATGGAAATCATTCACTGCACAACGGAACATCTGGACACGGCGGCAGCATTTTATGATGCAGTGACGGCATATCTCGCCGCGCACATCAACTATCCGAAATGGACGCACGGGACATATCCGGCGCGTGAGAGCATCCGCGCGGCGATCGGAAAGGGCAGTCAGTACCTCTGCATGGACGGGGACAGGGCTGTCGGGGGCTTTGTGCTGAACAACGATCCCGAAGGCGCGTACGAACGCGGTGACTGGCAGATCGCGCTGAACGAGGGGGACTACATGGTCGTGCACGCGCTCGCGGTTTCTCCCGATGCCTACGGTCGGGGCATTGCGCGGCAGATGGTGGAATTCTGCCTGCAAACGGCAAAAGAGCGCGGTTTTCCGGCAGTGCGGCTCGATGTCGTACCGGACAACCATCCGGCAAGGCGGCTCTATGAAAAGATGGGCTTTGTATTCGCCGGTGAGCGTGATCTTCTGCGTAATATTGACGGGATTCCGGCGTTTGCGCTGTACGAAAGGATACTCTGATGACGAATGAAAGCAAAACCCTGTTCATTCCGCTGTATGGAAAAGCGGCGATGAGCAGGGAGGGGATTTTTACAGATAAAACGGCAGAACGCATTGTGGAGAGTCTGCCGGAGGAAATGCAGAATGTCGATACCTCACGCAGACTTGCCATTTTTATGGCAATGCGTGCGGCAAGATATGATGTCTGCGCCGCCTATGCACCGCCGGAGGATCTGAACATTGAGCATCTTGTGGTGCATCTCGGATGCGGACTTGACAGCCGCTGTGAGCGTGTAAAGCATACTGCAAAATGCTGGTATGACCTCGATTTTCCGGCAGTCATCGACCTGCGCAAGAACTATTATCAGGAGTCAGAGCGTTACCGGATGATCGCCTCGTCCATCATGGATTTTTCGTGGATGGACAAAATCGACTATCACGGTGAGCACATCCATTTTCTGATGGAGGGTGTTTCCATGTACCTTTCCGAATCGGATATGAAATCACTTTTGGGCGAGATCCAGCGAAAATTCACATCCTGCACATTTACATTCGATGCCTATACGCCCCTTGCGGTGAAGTGCTCGAAATTCATGAATCCTGTCAACAATGTAAATGCAAAGATTGATTTTGCAATGGATGATCCGCACATTCTCGAAACGGACAGCATCATCTTTTCAGACGAAATCGACATGGTAAACCCCGATATTCAGGCAAAACTGACCGGATTTGACCGGAAACGCTTCGAGCTGATGGGACGGTTCTACAAGAAATTCTACCGCATGTTCCGGTACACCATCAATCCCGATGCAGAAACGCCGCCAGTTCCCTGATCTGTGCAAGCACCGCCCCATCCTCCGCCGCCGGAATTTCGTCCGTGCGGTGGCTGCAAATGAGAGGATAGATCTCTTTTGCTTTCATATAATGCAGAATCCGCACCGCCGTTGCATAGGCAATTTCCGGATCGCCCTCCCCACCCCCGACGAGGAGAACTCCCCCACGCTTGGGCTTTTTCACGGGATGCCCGTGATTTTTCTGCATCCCATAGTAATAGGTTTGCAGGCGGCTTGCGGTATCTAAAAGCCGTCCGGTCAGTTCGGAGAAATAGATCGGGGATGCGATGATGATATTGTCGCAGGTTTCGATAATTTTGTAAACATCCTGCATTTGATCCGGTATCACGCAGATACCGGATTCTTTGCATCTGCGGCAGTCGATGCAGGGGGAAATATTGTCGTAATAGGCGGAAATTTCGATGATTTCGCCTTGCAGGTGCTTTTGCAGATGGGAAAGCAATGCGGCAGTATCGCCGTTTTTTCGAGGTGAGCCGTTGAGGATGAGGGTTTGCATGGGGTGTTCCTTTCTGTGTGAAGTGGGCTGGTACTCGAAAGCTTGCAAAAAAAAACAGTTCCCACTAATAGTTATTTTTCTGATCCAGCAGCCAGGGCACATTATGAAAGAAGATTTCCATTTGCAGAACGGGAGCTGGAAAGTTTTTCTCAAGCAAGCAAATATCATTCGTAAATCCGACTTCATAATCATCAGCTAATGAATATAGTTTCATTCCACCATGATCTTTCCAACAGTCTGCATCCCCCAGCATTGTGCCGCATATATGATAAAAACCGCCATAAAATATAGCATTTCCATCATCCTCTGAACACCACGCAATGATCTCAGCAGCTTTCCGCAGATCAACCCCCAGAGCATTGAAAAAGTCCTTCGCAGGCTGTGGAAAACGATTCACCGCCATCATATAATTCCGGCATCCATCACACGAACAGCCTGCTGTGATTTCTTCTGCTGTTTTATAAAATTGTTTTGTCTTTTCTGTGTCGATATCCAGTTTACCGTGATCGAGTTCTAAAATCATAAACAATTACCTCGGTATCATAAATCAAGAATTATGTTCATTATACCACCCTCACCGAAAAATGTCAACATCACAAAACCGCCTCCGACAGACACCGGAGGCGGCTTTATTATAATCGATTACTTGATTTCAGCGTGATATGCCTGCAGGGACTTTACTGCAATATTTGCATTTTCCTTGATGGCACGGATACCCTCCGCACTTGCCTTGGCAGCAGCCATGGTAGTGATATAGGGAACACGGTGCTTGATGGCAGCCTTACGGATGTAGCTGTCATCGTCCACGCTCTCCTTGCCGGCAGGTGTGTTGACCATCAGCTGGATCTCGCCGTTTGCGATCTGGTCAGCGATATTCGGTCTGCCCTCGGACATCTTGTAGATGCGCTCAACCGGAATGCCTGCTTCCTTGATCAGGTTGTAGCAGCCCTTGGTTGCGATGATCTTGAAGCCCAGCTCGTGGAATGCCTGTGCAACCTCCACCAGCTCACCCTTGTCACGGTTGCAAACACTCAGCAGAACCGTGCCCTCGGACGGGAGCTTGGTCTGTGTTGCTTCCTGTGCCTTGTAATATGCCTCGCCGAAGGATTCGGAAATACCCAGAACCTCACCGGTGGAACGCATCTCCGGTCCGAGAACCGGGTCAACTTCCTGGAACATATTGAACGGGAATACCGCTTCCTTGACACCATAGTGCTTGATCTCACGGTCACGCAGATCTGCCACCGGAGAGGGCTTGCCTGTCAGGTGTGCGGTCATGATCTCGGTTGCGATCTTCACCATGTTGATGCTGCATACCTTGGATACCAGCGGAACGGTTCTGGATGCTCTCGGGTTTGCTTCGAGTACATAAACGGTATCACCCTCGATCGCATACTGCATATTCATCAGACCGCATACGCCCATTTCGACAGCGATCTTCTTGGTGTAGTCCTTGATGGTTGCGATCTGCTCATCGGTCAGATTCTTGGAGGGCAGGATGCAAGCGGAGTCACCGGAGTGAACGCCGGCAAGCTCGATATGCTCCATCACTGCCGGAACAAAGCAGTTTGTACCGTCGGAAATTGCATCTGCCTCGCACTCGGTCGCATGGTTCAGGAAACGGTCGATCAGGATCGGACGATCCGGTGTCACGCCGACAGCTGCGGACATGTACACGCGCATCATCTCGTCGTCATGCACGATCTCCATGCCACGACCGCCCAGAACGTAGGACGGGCGCACCATAACCGGATAACCGATGCGGTTTGCGATTTCCAGAGCCTCGTCCACATTGACAGCCATGCCAGCCTCCGGCATCGGAATGCCCAGCTTGTCCATCATTGCGCGGAAATGATCTCTGTCCTCTGCAAGGTCGATGGTTTCCGGAGAAGTACCCAGAATATTGACGCCGTTCTTCTTCAGGTCAGCCGCGAGATTCAGCGGAGTCTGACCGCCGAACTGCGCGATCACGCCAACGGGCTTTTCCTTTTCGTGGATGCTCAGTACATCCTCCAGCGTCAGCGGCTCAAAATAGAGCTTATCGGAGGTATCATAGTCGGTGGAAACTGTCTCAGGGTTGCAGTTGACGATGATCGGCTCGAAGCCCATCTTCTTGAGTGCCAGAGAAGCATGAACGCAGCAGTAGTCGAATTCGATACCCTGACCGATTCTGTTCGGGCCGCCGCCAAGGATCATGATCTTGGGCTTATCAGTATTCACAGGGCTCTTGTCCTCTGCGAGGTGGTAGGTGGAGTAGTAATATGCGGAATCCTGTGTGCTGCTGACATGTACGCCTTCCCAAGCCTCACGGATGCCGTATTCATAACGCTTGTTGCGGATATCCTCCTCCGGAACTTCCAGCAGCTGGCTGAGGTATCTGTCTGCGAAGCCGTCGAGCTTTGCCTGACGCAGTACATCCTCTGCCGGAACGCTGCCCTTCATGGTGAGGAGCATTTCTTCTTCCTGCACGATTTCGAGCATCTGCTCCAAGAACCAGTGCTTGATCTTGGTCAGCTGGAAGATTTCTTCCACAGTTGCGCCCTTGCGCAGTGCCTCGTAGATGATGAACTGACGCTCACTGGACGGGAAACGCAGCTGCTGCAGCAGCTCTTCCTTGGTCTGCTCGTGGAAATTCTTTGCAAAGCCCAGACCGTATCTGCCGATTTCAAGGCTTCTGATCGCCTTCTGGAATGCTTCCTTGTAGGTCTTGCCGATGCTCATGACCTCGCCCACTGCACGCATCTGTGTGCCGAGCTTATCCTGTGCGCCCTTGAACTTCTCAAATGCCCATCTTGCGAACTTAATTACCACATAGTCGCCGGAGGGAACATACTTGTCGAGTGTGCCGTACTTGCCGCAGGGGATCTCCTTCAGCGTCAGACCGCACGCGAGCATTGCGGATACCAGAGCGATCGGGAAGCCGGTTGCCTTGGATGCGAGTGCAGAGGAACGGGATGTTCTGGGGTTAATTTCAATGACAACGATTCTGTCGCTGACAGGATCATGGGCAAACTGGCAGTTGCAGCCGCCGATTACTTCGATTGCTTCAACGATCTTATAGGACTGTTCCTGCAGCTTCTTCTGTGTTTCCTCAGAGATGGTCAGCATGGGAGCGGAGCAGAAGGAGTCACCGGTATGCACGCCGATGGGGTCGATGTTCTCGATGAAGCAGACAGTGATGATGTTGTTCTCCGCATCGCGGACAACCTCAAGCTCCAGCTCTTCCCAGCCGCTGATGCATTCTTCAACGAGCACCTGACCAACAAGGCTTGCCTGAAGACCTCTTGCGCAAACGACCTTCAGCTCATCCACATTGTAAACCATGCCGCCGCCTGCACCGCCCATGGTATATGCCGGACGCAGAACAACCGGATACTTGAGCTTTTCCGCGATCTTGACAGCTTCGTCAACGGAGTATGCAACCTCGCTGCGTGCCATCTCAATGCCGAGCTTGTCCATGGTCTTCTTGAATTCGATTCTGTCCTCACCGCGCTCAATGGCATCTACCTGAACGCCGATGACCTTGACATTATATTGATCGAGAACGCCAGCCTCTGCAAGCTCGGAGCAGAGGTTCAGACCGGACTGACCGCCGAGGTTCGGCAGAAGTGCATCCGGGCGTTCCTTTTCGATGATCTGTGTCAGACGAGCCAGATTCAGCGGTTCTACATAAGTAATATCCGCAACGTCCGGATCCGTCATGATAGTAGCCGGATTGGAATTGACCAGTACGATTTCATATCCCAGTGCACGCAGAGCCTTGCAAGCCTGTGTACCGGAATAGTCGAACTCACATGCCTGACCGATAATGATCGGACCGGAGCCAATAATCATAATCTTGTTGATGTCTTGTTTCTTTGGCATATTCTTCTCCATAACCCGTGCAGAGCAAACACGTTTTTATTTACCGGATCACCGCGATTTCCACTGCATTTTCCGCGTTTGGGCAAAAAAATTTTGTCTGCATCGCAGCAAAACGGCATAACTCTTTCCTTGTATTATATCACAAATCCGGCACGATTTCAAGATGTTCGGCGAAAAAAATCTGACTTTTTTTCTCTTTTTTCCGGTTTTTTTCTGAAATCGTGATTTTACACAAAAAACGGATTTTCAACAGGGAAAAATCATGCATCAAAATATGCCGCCCATCTCATGACGGGCGGCTCAGCTTGTAGAAAAAGTCTTTTTCTGGGGTT
>CALGTT010000034.1 GCA_937901485.1 uncultured Ruminococcus sp. | reverse complement strand
TACAGTGGAATTTTGTTTTCAACTTTGTGGAAGTTTGGGAGGACTGAATAGTTACAATTCTGAATCATTGCTACCGAAAGGAGCTGATACCATGCCACTTGCCGATTCCATCCGTCCGAAAACCCTTGATGATGTTGTCGGACAGCAGCATCTGCTGGGAGAGGGAAAACCCCTGCGCCGCATCATCGAAAGCGGACGCATCCCCAATATGATCTTCTACGGCCCGTCCGGCATCGGGAAAACCACCCTTGCCAGCATCATCGCAAGCCGTACCAATATGACGCTGCACATCCTCAATGGCACACAGGCTGGCGTGGCTGACATCAAATCCGTCATTGCGGATGTGGGGACATTCGCCTCGATGAACGGCATCCTGCTGTATCTCGATGAGATCCAGTACCTCAACAAAAAACAGCAGCAAAGTCTGCTTTCCTATATCGAAAACGGCGATATTACGCTGATTGCATCCACCACGGAGAACCCATACTTCGCCGTGTACAATGCCGTCATCAGCCGGAGCACCGTCTTTGAATTCAAGCCCGTCGATGCAGCCGAGATGGAAAAAGCCGTCCGCCGTGCATTCCGCATTATGCAGGAGGAGCAGGGGCTTGCCCTCGAAATCGAGGACGGCGTGACCGCCCATATCGCACAGGGCAGCGGCGGCGATGTCCGCAAGGCGATGAATGCCGCAGAACTCTGCGTCCTCTCCGGTGAACCGACCGCCGACGGCATCCGCATTACCATGGATATCGCCAAAGCCCTTACACAGCGCAGCAATATGCGCTATGACCGTGACGGTGACGCGCATTATGATATTCTCTCGGCACTGCAAAAATCCATTCGCGGCAGCGACGAAAACGCCGCCCTCCACTATACCGCAAGACTGCTGGAGGCAGGCGACCTGATTTCCCTCACAAGACGGCTGCTCGTCATTGCCAGTGAGGACATCGGGCTTGCCTATCCGCAGGCAATCAGCATTGTCAAGTCCTGCGTGGATTCCGCATTGCAGCTTGGACTCCCCGAAGCGAGAATCCCCCTTGCAGAAGCGGTGATCCTGCTGTGCACCTCCCCGAAATCCAATTCTGCCATCTGTGCCATTGATGCAGCACTGGAGGTGGTGCGTTCGGGGGATTACGGCGATATTCCGGCATATCTGAAGGACGGACACTACGGCGGCGCACAGAAGCTCGGCAATGCCATCGGCTATCAGTATCCCCACGAATTCCCCAATCATTATGTGAATCAGCAGTATCTTCCGGATAATATCGCTGACCATGTGTATTATGAATTCGGGGATAATAAACAAGAGCAGGCGGCTTTGCTGTATCGGAAGAAGATCAAGGGGAAAGCCTGATATACAAGAAAAGCGGAGACTGCCAAAAACAGCTCCGCTTTTGTATATCCTGCCGATCCGAAAACGTTTCAACATGTGCATTGTACACAAATCACAAAACTTTTCAAAAAACTTTGAAAAACCACTTGACAAATGCACAAAGGCGTGGTATAATAGAATCAAGATAAAGGAACTGCAGAACTTTATACAGGCAGAGCTCCCCGATGGGATTTGAGGCGTATCCGAGGAAATATCCGAGGATTGTAAGTTACCTCCATCGGAAGCAAATGGTCGAAAAGGAGGCGAGCCCCATGGAAAATCTTGAATCACAGCAGCAGGCGGCTTCGCCGGTCGCAGGTAAGTGAAGGGTGATTCTGCACAGCAAAGGCTGATATGCAGCCCCAAGGAGTAATGATTCAATTCTGCGAGAATGGTGAAAACGTCTGGTTCTGACACACGTTTACGTTTCGAAAGCCGGTGTCTCAGAACAGAATGCAAAGGATAAAAACGGGCATAGAAACTTAATATAGCAGGCATGTAAGATTTCAGAAACGGAGGTACACTCCAATGAGAAAGGTACTTACCGGCTGAGCAAAGCCAGAAACAATTTCCAATCTTCTTTGAAAGATGTGATGCAATATGAAAGCTTCTGCTATGAAAAACGTTTTGAAATATCCTTGATGAAAGGCGTGTATGACCGATGCACAGGAGAGCTACCGCGGTATAACCGCATTACGATTACAATTGAATAGAAAAGGACTCCCGACATGCAGGAAATTGTAGTGGTCGGGGGTTTTCTTTGTTCTGGGGGAGTTCATCCGGTACTGCGCAGATGAAAAATTCCCCCTTGAATTACAAGGGGGATAGTTTACTGCCATATTATTGCACAACGACCAGATTCCGCGCCAACCGCGTTTTTACCAGTTCTTCCACAGTACCGTCCGTGTGGCGGTGAAGAAT
>CALGTT010000033.1 GCA_937901485.1 uncultured Ruminococcus sp. | reverse complement strand
AAGCGAAAGAGTATCATCAAGTTTTAGCTTTTACAAACTATTAGTATGAAATAGGTATTGCTTTTTTATGAAAATTATGTTATACTGAGAGTAACGGCTATGCCGTAATTTTCAGAAAGACAGGTGTAACATCATGGACATCAAAGCAAAAATCGAAGAACTGACCGACAAGATCAAGAACGACAAGGATCTGCTGGCAAAGTTCCAGAGCGATCCGATCGCAGCAGTGGAATCCCTGCTCGGCGTTGACCTTCCCGATGACCAGATCAAGGGCATTGTGGACGGCATCAAGGCAAAGATCCAGATCGACAACATCGGCGACGCGCTCGGTGCGATCGGCGGTCTGTTCGGCAAGAAGTAAAGGCGATACTGCACAAAAATTGTGCGGTGTTGTCTAAACCTCGACAGTGGTGACCCGCTCCGGCGGGGCACTGCTTTATGCAATGTCATAACCATCTGTAAAAAAAGAAAAGGAGTAAGACTTATGAACCTTAAGAAGCTCACCGCAGCAGCTGCTGCACTGGCAATGCTGTGTGGATTCTCTGTTCTTCCTGCTTCTGCCGCAGGGGAAACCACGGAATCCACAGTACTGACAGAAACCGAAGAAAACGGCACCATTGCCACTGCCAATGCGCTGACAGTCAACACGCCCATCCAGGGCAATTCTGGCAGCAAGACCGACAAGGACTTCTTCAAGCTGGAACTGACCGAGGACGGCAAACTCGACTTCAACTTCACCATCACAGAGGCTGTCACCGAATACACCAATCAAACCCGCTGGACACTTCGCCTCTATGATGAAAATGGTGCGGTAATGAAAACCCACAACATCATCGGCTCAAAGATCATCTACAATCTGGCCGGTCTTGGTCTGAACGCAGGTACTTATTATCTCTCACTCACACCGTCCGACAGCAGCTATTATTTCACGGATCAGACCTATACGCTGACAGCAAAGTTTGACACAGAAATCGAGTATGAATCCGAGTACAACGACACACTTGCAACAGCGGATCTCATGACACTGGACACGCCCATTGGCGGCAGCATCCCCGGCACAAATCTGACAGACTACTTCAAGCTGGTTCTGGAAGAGGACACTGCACTGGATGTGACATTCTCCATTCCGGAGCTGATCTCCTCCAACAACAATGAATACTGGAAGGTATATCTGTATGCGGGCGACAGCGGCGATAAGATCATACAGTCCATGTCCGCTGCCGGAAATTCCCTGAACCACCAGATGAGAACCATCGGTCTGGGTGCGGGCACATATTATATCAAGATCGTTTCCGATGATTATCATTACTATACCGGCAGCTACTCCCTGACTGCATCTGCTGCCAAGGATAAGGCATACGAAAGCGAATTCAACAATGAGCTTGCAACTGCTGATACCTTCACAATTGACACACCGATCACCGGCAATATCCATGCCTATGGTGATATGGACTACTACAAGATCGAACTGCTGGAGGATGCCGCAGTAAAACTCAATTTCCAGATCGACAACCCGATCACTACTTCCAATAACGCTCACTGGACTCTCCGTTTGTACAATGACAGTAATTCCCTTATTGGTGATTATACTGTTGCCGGTAACCTCACATCCAGTTATATGAATGCGATTGGTCTGAAAGCCGGCACATATTACTACCAGATCGGCGGTTACGGAACTTCCTACTGGTCCTCTGTTCCTTATACCATCACAGCTACAACGGATACGGAAACACCGTGGGAGCTGGAAAATAATGATACGCTTGCCAATGCAAGCACACTGGAACTGAACACCCCCACAAATGGTATCATCTATACGAAGGATGATGTGGACTACTATAAGTTTGAACTGAAAGAAGCCGGCGGCGTATCTTTCAATTTCGATCCTGTCAAGATTTCTTCCGACTCTACTTCCAACGAATACTGGGGTATTTCGATCTGCTATGAAAACGGCAATGCTTTTACCGCCTATGCCATCAGGGGCAACAAGCTGACCAACAATTTCACGACACTCGGTCTGGATGCAGGTACTTACTACATCCGTATTCAGGATGATGACTACTATGCACATACACAGTATGTTCTGACTGCTGCAACTGTTGACGATCTGTGGGAAACCGAAAGCAATGGCTCTCTCTCCGAGGCAGATGATCTTGCGGTCAACACACCGATCAACGGCAAAATCCATGCAAAAAAGTGCCATGACTACTTCAAGCTGACACTCCCCAAGGGCGGCATGATCGACGTGAACTTTGCAATTGAACCCTATGCACAGAATAATGATGAATACTGGCAGGTTTCCCTGATGAACGAAAACGGTGATGTTCTTCAGACAAAGGCTGTGGATGGCGTCAATGCACTGGTAACACTCGGCGAATATGAGGTCGAAGCCGGTACATATTACATTTCCGTTGTGAATGACAGCACCTACTGGTGGGGTACCAAGTACACCGTAACCGCAAATTTCGTAGAAGATGCATCCGTTCCGGGCGATGTAAACGAAGACGGCAAGGTTGACGCATCCGACGCGGCAGCACTGCTCACCGCGGCTGCAAAGCTTGGTTCGGGCGCGGAAAGCGGTCTGACAGAAGCACAGGAAGCGGCAGCGAATGTCAATGGTGACGAGGCGATCGACGCGACCGATGCGGCTGCTATCCTGAGCTATGCGGCGGCAGTCGGTTCGGGCAATGAGGATGCAAAAATGGAGGATTTCATCTGATCGGAACTGAATATTTCTGTGAAATGCGGGCATAGTAATAGTGTCCGTTAGGACAGAATATTCAGAAAGAAGGTTTCATAATGATGAATCAGATGAAGAAGAATTCCAACATCCACTGCACCGTTTCCCAGTGCAAGTACAACATGGAGACAGAGGACTATTGCAGCCTTGAAAGCATCAAGGTGGGCACACATGAGATGAACCCGACCGTTCCGGAGTGCACCGAGTGCGATTCCTTCGTCAAGAGAACCTGCTCCAACTGCGAATAACTGTCACGCTGAACCGCAGGGAACTCCCCTGCGGTTTTCGGCATTTTTCAGCAGATTGCACAAAGATTGCGTTTTAAAACTCTACAAAACGTAGAAAGCAAATGAAAATACTATGACAAGTATTGTGATATACCTGAAAATCGGTTATAATAGATAGAAAGATCATCACAGAGGAGGAGGAAGCATCATGTTTGATAAAACGATGACTTTTTCAGTAAACGAGGAACGCGAGATCGAGCTTAAGAGAAATCTCACCATCATTTATGATGCCCTTGTACAGAAAGGTTATAATCCGATCAACCAGATCGTTGGTTATATTCTGTCGGAAGATCCGACCTACATAACCACGCATAATAATGCACGCAGCCTGATCCGCCACATCGACCGCGACGAGCTGCTGCAGGTATTGGTCAAGCACTACCTCAACCACTAAGCGCGGGCGCGGGCGCGGCAACCGCGCTGTTGAGCGCGTATGGGAG
>CALGTT010000032.1 GCA_937901485.1 uncultured Ruminococcus sp. | reverse complement strand
CGAACGTTTCAGATCACTGTTCACCAGCTCATCGGGATTGTACTCAGGAGCATGATGAAAACCTTCCGCAGACAGGCTATCCTCAGTGGCTGGGTCTGCTCGTAGCTGGTGCAGCAGTGATGACATGCACAGGCTTTGCAGCAATCCAGAAGTCCGGCGTACTGAAAAAGAAAGACGAGTCCGACGAAGCATGATGCGATAATCGTTCGTTTTGAAAGACCAGATCCCCGTCCTGTATTTGGACGGGGATCATTTTGCTTCATTTTATCCACCAAATCTGCAAATCATCAGTTGAAAATATGAAGAAAACCGTGTTATAATATTGCTAAACAGTGAACGGAACAGTTCGATTCTAAAAAGGCGGTGCAAAATATGAACCTGAAAGAATATGGCAAACGGTTTCTGCTGTCCGCAGTGTCGGCGGCAATGGTGATTTCAGCAGCGGCATATCTGCCGGAAATGCAGGCGGATGCGGCACAGACAAGTACGATCTCCAATCCTGTGATCTGGGCGGACGTGCCCGATGTGGATGTGATCCGTGTGGGGGACACCTACTACATGGTCAGCACGACCATGTATTTCTCGCCCGGTGCACCCATCATGAAATCCAAGGATCTGGTTTCATGGGAGATCTGCAATTATGTCTATGATACCTACGCTGACGGCGATGTGCAGAACCTCACAAACGGCAAGCATGACTATGCACACGGTCAGTGGGCAACCAGTCTGCGGTATCATGACGGCGTGTATTATGTATTCTTCGGCAGCTACGGCTCCGGAAAATCCTACATCTACAAGACCACGGACATCGAAAACGGCACATGGACACGCAGCGAGCTCAGCGGCATGTACCACGATGCGTCCCTGTTCTTTGACGATGACGGCAGGAACTACCTCATCTATGGCGGCGGCGGCAATATCGAGATCAAGGAGCTGAACGCCGAAATGACCGGCTTCAAGGAGGGCGGTGCAGCAAAGCGGCTGTTCTCCACCGGACTTGACAACCTTGCAGGCGAGGGTGCACATGTCCACAAGATCGGGGACTATTACTATGTGTTCATCATTGCATGGCCGTCCACAAGCGGCAGAATCGAGCTTTGCTACCGCAGCAAGGATCTGCTGGGAACCTATGAGGGCAGGACCGTCCTCAATTCCGGTGTCGGCAGCTATGGCAGCGGCGTTGCACAGGGCGGTATTGTGGATACGCCGGACGGCAAATGGTACGGTATGCTGTTTCAGGATCACGGCTCTGTCGGCAGAATTCCGGTGCTCGTGCCCGTGACATGGGAGGATGGCTGGCCGATGATGGGCGTGAACGGCAAAGCTCCCATCACCCTGACAGTGGATGGAGCTTCCACCGGCACATCCCTTGCAAAGGATGATGATTTCAGCTATGCTTCCAATGATGAACTTGCTCTGGAATGGCAGTGGAACCATAACCCCGACAATTCCGCATGGTCGGTCACGGAGCGTGACGGCTATCTGCGTCTGACGAATAAGACCCTTGCGACCAATCTCCTGAATGCACGCAATACCCTTACCATGCGTACCGAAGGACCTGCATGCAGCAGTGCCATCCGGCTGGATACCAAGGGCATGAAAATCGGCGACCATGCCGGACTTTCCGCATTTCAGTTCAAGTACGGCAATGTCGGCGTGTATGTGGCAGATGACGGCAGCAAGAAAATTTACATGGCAAACAATGGCGGTTACTCCGGTTCCTCTGCGGTGACGGACAGCCGTGACAATATCGTGGAGCAGGTGAATCTCACAGGGGACACTGTCTGGCTGAAGGCGGATTTCCTGTTCAACACCATCAAGGAGGACGGCAGCAGTTCCAATAATATTGACAAGGTGAATTTCTACTATTCCTACGACGGCACCAGCTGGACAAAGATCGGCGAAGAGCTGGGCATGGTCTACGACCTGAAGCTGTTCACGGGTTACCGCAGTGCGATCTACAGCTATGCGACCAAGACCACGGGCGGTTATGCGGACATTGACGCATTTGATTATGAGCGTACCCCGTGGAATGCTCCCACGATCATCGAACCCGATGCAAACGGCTGGTATTTCCATTCCACCTTTGAGGGCGATCTGGACGAATGGACGGGCAGAGGCGCAGCCTCCGTCATGACCAGCGGCAGAACTGCTTATGACGGCAAGGAAGCCCTCCTCGTGCAGGAGCGTACCGCTGCATGGAACGGTGCCTGCCGTACACTGAATCCGGCGGCATTCAAGCCGGGCGAAGCTTACAGCTTCAGTGCGGATGTGCAGTACTTTGACGGCAGTGCACATGACACCTTCTACATGAAGCTCCAGTACACGGATGCAAACGGTGATACACAGTATTCCACGATCGCAGAGGCATCCGCCGTCAAGGGCGAGTGGGTGCAGCTTGCGAATACAAAGTACACCATTCCGGCGGATGCGGAGAATATGCAGCTGTACATCGAAACAGCGGACAGCAGGAATAATTTCTACATTGACGAAGCCATTGGTGCAGTTGCCGGAACGGAGATCGACGGTCCCAAGCCCATTCCGTTCATGCGTGGTGACGTGACCTGCGACGGTGTGATCGATGCGTTCGACCTTGCCGCTGCGAAGAGGGGACTGCTGAAGGGCTACGCCAACAGCACCGCCAAGCTTGCAGCGGATGTGGATGAAAGCGGCACAGCGGAGGTTGTGGATCTGGTACAGCTTGTGGAATTCGTCATGGGCAGACGGGATGCCTTTACCATCGCAGACAAGCCCGAGGAACCCACACAGCCTGCGGATGATTTTGTATATGACGCAAATCTCCAGTACAAGCCGGCACCGGACAACTACCTGACGGACTGCTCACAGGCTGGCAAGGTGATCAACGAAACCTATGAAGGCATCAACGGCACAAATAAGCTGAATGTCTACCTGCCATACAACTACGATCCCAGCAAACAGTACAATATTCTCTACCTGATGCACGGCGGCGGTGAGAACGAAAATACCATTTTCAGCGATGATGTCAAGCTCGATCATATGCTCGACCACATGATCATGAACGGCGATATTGAGCCGATGATCGTTGTTACACCGACCTTCAACGGCGGCGGCTGCGAAGCGGATACATTCTATAAGGAACTGCGCCAAAGCGTTATTCCGTTCGTTGAGGGCAAGTATTCCACCTACGCAGAATCCACTTCCGATGCGGATTTGGTAGCCTCCAGAATGCACCGTGCATACGGCGGCTTCTCCATGGG
>CALGTT010000031.1 GCA_937901485.1 uncultured Ruminococcus sp. | reverse complement strand
TGAGCAGGGGCGCGCAATATGGTCCGCGTTTACTAGTTTTTTAAGATCATCTTTCGAGAACGTTAAAAATTTTCTTATTGACGCGTTTAATAGTATTCATAATGTTTTTAATACGGTTTTTAATAGTATTCGTAGTGTGGCGGGCTCTGTTGCTAATGGTGTTCGTGGCGCGTGGTCTGGAATCACTGGATTCTTTAATAGTATCGGCAGTAGTATTCGCAACGGTATAAGTAACGCTTTCAATAATGTGCGTGGCGTGGCGTCAAGTGTGGCGGGCTCTGTTCGTGGCGCATGGAGTGGAATCACTGGATTCTTTAGAGGAATAGGCAACGCAATCAGTAGCGCGATAAGCGGAGGTTTACGAGGAATAAGTGGACTAGCGTCAAGCGCTGCAAACGCGTTAATAGCACCATTCCGAGGTGCCGTTAATGGGATACGTAGCCTATGGAATAGCACGATAGGCGGCAAGGGGATCAGTATCCCGGGATGGGTGCCGGGTATTGGACGGTGCCAATGATGGCGACCGGTGGTCAAATCTCTAACAGTGGTATGGCGATAGTAGGTGAAGCAGGCGCCGAACTCATCCAAATGCCACAAGGCGCGCAAGTCACACCATTAAACAGTGATTTAAGAAAACAAGCGCTGGAAGCTCTCGGAATTAGTAAAATAAATAATAATAATACTGGTGGCATGACTAACGTGTTCAACATTTACAGCAACAATCCGGACGAGGTAGCTAATATCGTCATCAGTAAACTAAACGCACAATATAATATATAAATTTGATTGGAGGGCGGGCGGGGTGTTATTCTCTGCAACAATTAACGGGTGGAATCTCAACGGCGCGCACAATGGGTGCCAATGGGTGACGGATATTCAAGGCGTTTACGATATTTTTAACGGTAGAAGCAATAATCTGAGCACAGCGCAAAACGTTTTTAATGGTGGCTATTATTCTAATATTCCAACGTATGCGGGACGATCTTTTACGGTTAGCGGCGCAATCAACGGGCCGACAGTGAGCGCGATTATTCAAACCGTCGAAGAATTTAAAAAAGTGCTTTCCTTGGAGAGCATGATCCGAATGGTCATAAGAATCAGCTTGATGTCCAAAAGCAGGGAATAATTCTCAATATACATCAGATCCATTTTCAGTTTGTCATAGGGCGTGGTGTCATATACGCCCGTTACCTGCGCATACCCCGTCAGTCCTGCCTTGACATGCAGACGGAACCGGAATTCGGGGAACTGCCGTTCATACTCCTCGCAAAGCTCCGGACGCTCCGGACGAGGGCCGACCACGGACATGTCACCGCGCAGGATGTTCAGAAGCTGCGGCAGCTCGTCAAGCCGGCATTTGCGCATGAACCTGCCCACGGGCGTGACGCGTTCGTCATGGTCACAGGCAACCTGTGCACCGTTCGGTTCGGCATCAATGATCATACTGCGGAATTTGTACACATAGAATTCCCTGCCGCCCTGCGTCAGCCGCTTCTGCTTGTAGATCACAGGCCCGCCGTCACAAAGCTTGACCGCGAGGGCACACAGCAGCATGATGGGGGATGCAGCGATCAGGACGATCATGCAGAACAGCAGGTCAAAGCCGCGCTTCATTAGCCGCTGTTCAAAGGTCAGCCCATAATTCCGACAAAGGAGCAGCGGGGTGTCAAACAGGCGGATATCCTCCGCACCGCGCAGGATGATATCCGAAATCTTCGGCACGATGTACGCGCGTTTCTGCACCTCAAAGCAGTATTTGAGCAGATCATTGCGCAGCTGCGCGGGAATGTCGCAGATGATCACGCCGTCATACTGCATGATCTTCTCCGTGATCGTGCTGAAATCGTGCTCCGCACTGATGGATTCGCAGATCATGTACTTGTCCACGCGGTAGCTCATTTTCATGACCAGAGCCGCCGCCGCCGGACTGCCATAGACAATGGCAAGCCGCCGCGGGGGATAGAGCATAAAATAGATCTTGCCGGACAGGAACGTCCAGCAAAGCAATATCACAAGCTCAATGCCCGTCAGCAGGAGCATCGGGGGGATGGCTGCAAAATCTCTCAGGATCAGGCTGATCTGGAGATAGGTAATGGCATTTGAGCCAAGTATGGACAAAATCTGTGAAAATAATACGTCCGTCCGGCGCAGATAGCCAATTTTAAAGCCGCCGTAAACCTTGAAAAACAGAAACAGTACGGATGCATAAATTGCGATCACCACCCAGTTGCCGCGCCGATAGAACGGCAGCACCATCTGGTCGGAATAATAATTGTACCATATATTCGCAAACTGTAATGTCAGAATTCCCAGCAGGATCACTGCGGAGAAAAATGAAACCATACGTTTGTACTGTTCTCTGTGATGCACGGCGGTTTTCTTCGTCTGTTCGCGCACTTTTGCATCGCCTCTCTTTTTGTAGACCTTGGACATCATGTCCCATTTTTTCTCTCTTTCGGAACATATTGCCACATCTAATATTATACCAAACTGCCAGCCCCCTGTCAATAGGCGTGATGGGTAAAATAGGTGACAATTTGGTGTATGAACTTGAGACAAACACTTCAAATTTTATGACAAAACTTTCTGATGATCCTGACCATGTTAAGTCGTACTTTGACCACCCTGCTTTGGATAAATACAAGCTGAATTAAATCAAATTATTTAATTGCCGAAGTAATAATTTCCGATGAATAGCCTTTACCAAAGCATACATTGTAAGGTATTACCAAACCGTCGGAAATGATCTTGTCTCTGAAAGGAATAGGAGTGGCTTTAAGAAGTATTGGCAGCAGACTGTAAAAAAACATATCTTCCCAGCTTGTAATGCTCAAAATAGAATAAGTTTGATATGGATTATTTTCTTTTTATATTCCATTCTCCGTCAATGTCGAGTAAAGATCGTCCCATTTCTTTAGAAAAATCTAATCCTCTATCGCTATTGGTAAGGATAACAATATATTTATTTTGTTCAGGATATAATACAAAAAGGCTTTGAAATCCGGGATTTATTCCTGAATGCCAATATGTTGTTTCCGATTCATCAGTAAATTCTATCGCAATTCCTAGCCCCCAAGCATTGTTTTCATCTATTTTTACTGCAGGAATAAACATATTATTAAAAGCATCATCAGAGTTTTGACATTTTTCCATAAGTTCTTTGCAAAATAACGACATATCTTCGCTTGTGGATTTGAATGTATAGGCACAATTGGGTTTCTTTGCAATCAAATCATTTGTAACAGGAATACTTATTGGAAATATAAAGCCAAGAATTAAAAGTGCCGATGAAATAACTGGCAAACAAGCATAAAACAGTTTTGTATGTTTTTTTGTTATAAACAATGCTGTTCCTGTTATTATGAAGTAAAGTAAAAATACAATAAAGACTTTAGATACAAAGAAGAACAACAGAAAAATTGTATTGATTATACCTGCCGCAAAAAAGCAGAAAAGAAAAAAGAATTTACACGAATAATACTTGAATTTTGTAATTTTACCCGTTATGTAAGCGATAATAAACAGCAAAATATATGACGCAATATAAAAAACCAATGCATAAAGCACGGCAGAACTCAAATTCATGTATGGTGTAATAGTTTTCGCACTTTCAAATGTGCTGTTTTTCATTTCCAACGGCTCAAATACATAGTGCGATGCTGCTTGCTCAATAGTCATTCCGCTTGCATTTTCAATGACGCTCTGTAAATAAATATATCCTACTCCCGAATAGCAAAACTCCGTTCCCGGGTCTGAATATATTTTTTTATCTGTGCCAAGCTCAAAATTTGGTGAAAAACCTGCCGTATGGCATAACAGCTGTTGCAGTGTAATTTCATTAAGCCTTATATCATCACTGAGCAGATCAGAATCGAGATATGGTGCAATTTTTTCATCTAAATCTAATTTTCCCTCATTGACCATCGCTAAAGCTATATACGCAGCTATGGTCTTGCCGTTAGATGCAAGCTCATATACAGTTTTTTCATCAGTATTCTCTCCGTAATTGTAGAATTCTGTTGAGTTGTCTGAGTAAAGAGCAGCAGAATAATTTTTTATGTTATATTTTTCTGTAAGCGAATCTTCTTTTTGATTTGTACAAGCGGAAAGAGATATGGAGATAATAAATACATATACTAAAATAAGAAATCGAATTGTAGTTTTCATGATTTATCCTTTCAGATTTAAGGCAATATGTCACTTACCTAATAGATTTAAAGTACTTAAATACAAGCAAGATATTAGTTTTTGTTCATCAAACGCCGCTACATCATCAGATCTTTGATTATAGCATTTATTTAATGTTACATCTCTGATAATACCATCAAAAGATGATACAATGTAAGCCAATATATCCTTCACAGGAACTATAGGTTCAAAATATCCAATTTCTGCTTGAGTTATTATCAATTCTGATACGCAATGAGCTAAATATTTAAAAACAGGGGTTGTTTTTGTTTCCTCACTTATCTTTTTTTCGATTTCCGGATTCTGTAAAGAAAAGGTGCTTAATTCAAATAGTATCTTGTTATAGCTTATCAGCATTTCCGAAAAATAGTTTTCTGATACCAAAAATAGCTTTTTAATTTTGATTTCGGGTTTCTCTTCAGAAATCATAATTTCGTTAATTCTTTCTATTTGATTGCCTTTAAGATTGGCATTGTCAATCAAAGCAGCAAATACAGAGTATATATTATTAAAATACTTATATACTCCACCCTGACTCATTCCTGTTTCGGTTACAATATCAGACATTGTTAAATCATATGCTGGTTTGCGCTTACACACTTCAAATGCAGCGCTGATTATTTTATCTCTTTTTTCCTGCAAATATCCATCTTTTACTTTTGGCAATACAAACACCTTCTTTTCATAAAAAACGACAACACTGTCGTTTTTTATGATTATATCATATTACGAGATAATTGTCAATAGTGCAATACCAATTAACTTTTTTGAAGTTGATGCTGAAAGCACCTGAACTTGGACTGGGCAGCGTATGGGTATGCTATTTCAAGCCCGATGTGCTGAAAAACGAATTTGTCATTTCCGCTAATCTTGATGTGGTGAACATTCTCGCTGTGGGATATTTAGATGAAAATGCTGCTCCTGTGAAAGACATGAAGGACATGGACAAATTTGCGTTCTTTGAAAAACTGTAACGTTGCCATTCAAAATAACAGCACCAAAAAATCACGATACCGCCACTTTTAGGCTGTATCGTGATTTTCATAAACAACGTAAAATCGCCCTTTTCCCGTAAGCTCCTCTTGTTGTGCTGGGATTTCCGGATCAAAAAAGGGACAGCATTTCGTTTGCCGTCCCTGTTTGTTATTTCCTTACCATTCTTGCAAGCTCCGAAACCAGCTTCCGCCTGCGCGTGCCGTGCGGCAGGATGCGGCTGATGCCGGTCTGTGCAGGAAGCACGGCATCCTCCCGAAGGGGGAGAAAGAGTGCGTGCATTCCGAGATTCTGCGGAACGATCACATCCGAAATGGGATTGTCCCCGATGTGGAGCATCTTTGAAAACGGAAGCTGCTCCTGCTTTCTGACGTGGCGGAACATGTCACCGTTGGATTTGCTGCACCGCGTTTCGCAGGAAACGTACAGCTCCGAGAAATTCGTAATGCCGCATTTGCACAGCATCCGCCCGATGTGACGTTTGGACAGGTACATGTCACTGATGAGGATCACGCGCATGTCCAGTGAAGCTGCTGCCTCCAGAAGCTCCGCGCCCTTCGGACGCGCACGGCAGATGCGAAGCTCCGTTTCCTCCTCCATCAGCCGCAAACGCTTGCAAAGACGCGGCGAATAGCCATTTACAGCCTCCAGCACCTTGTAGATCTCAGAGATATTGCATTCACCGCCCGTGACCATTCTGCGTGCCTGCCGTTCCGCCTGAATGCGGTCCTGCGGAAAGCTTTTCGGGATCTCCGGAAAGGCGGATGCCATCTGCACAAACACATCCGTCGGCTTTGCACACGGACGGGTGAGCAGTGTATCGAAAATGTCAAAGCTCAGCAGCGAAAGCTCATAGTCTGCCACCAGCTTTTCGATCTGTTTTGCATTCATCAGTGCAGACCTCCTGCTGCCTTTGCATTTGCCAGCATCAGCTTGATGCGGTTTTCCTGATTGACGCGGGTTGCACCGGGATCATAGTCGATCGCAATGATGTTTGCATTCGGATATGCGTCCTTGACCGCACGGCTCATGCCCTTTGCGACGATATGATTCGGCAGACAGCCGAACGGCTGTGTACAGATGATGTTCTCCGTGCCCGATGCCGCCAGTGCACCCATTTCCGCCGGAATCAGCCAGCCTTCGCCCATGTTGACACCAAGACCAATGAATTTTTTGCCGTTCTCGATGATCTCATCGAAATCGTGGGGGGCATCAAAGACACCGTGCTTTTTCACCGCCGCGATCAGCTCACGGTGCTTGTGCTGGAACAGCTTATATGCCGCCTTGATGACGGGCGTTGCCTTGGTGGAAGCATCATAGAGCTTGGCATCATTGACCTTGTTGAATGCCCAGTAAAGCAGGAATTCCATAAAGCTCGGCACAACAGGCTCACAGCCCTCGGAGATCAGAAAATCCTCCAGATGGTTGTTGCCGAGGGGGGAGTATTTAACGTAGATCTCACCCACGATGCCGACCTTGATCTTCGGAACGGAGGAACGTTCGATCTTTGCAAAATCCTCTAAAATCAGGCGGTAGATCTTCTTGGTGTTCATGTACTTGTTTTCCTTGAACAGCTTGTCAAGCTTCTTCTGCCACATTTGCAGGCATTTTTCCGAGCTTCCGCGGATCAGTTCATAGGAACGGCACTGGTTGTAGATCGCCATCAGCAGATCACCGTACAGGACACCGTACATGCACTTGAGGGTGATCGGTGCAGTCATCCGGAAGCCCGAATCCTTTTCAAGTCCCGAAAAATTCAGCGATACCACGGGCACCTGCGGAAAGGTCTCCGCAAGACTTTTGCGCAGCAGGTAGATGTAATTGGACGCGCGGCAGCCGCCGCCGGTCTGCGTGATCAGGAGCGCGGTCTTGTTCGGATCGTATTTTCCGCTTTTGAGAGCCTCCATGAACTGCCCGACTACCAGCAGACAGGGATAGCAGGTGTCATTGTGGACGTTCTTCAGACCTTCTTCGACCACAGTCCGCGATTCGCTTTCGAGCAGCTCACAATGGTAGCCATAGGATGCGAACACATTCATGATCAGCTTGAAATGGATCGGGAGCATGTTCGGAACGAGGATGGTGTGCGTTTTCTTCATTTCTTCGGTAAACTTTGCATATTCTGCCATAACGTTCCCTCCTTGACTCATTTCATCGCTGCAATCAGACTCCTCAGTCTGATTTTTGCTGCACCTAAATTGTTGATTTCATCAATTTTCAGCTGTGTATACAGTTTTCCCTTGCTCTCCAGAATGCTGCGCACTTCATCCGTTGTGATCGCGTCAATGCCGCAGCCGAAGGATACCAGCTGTACCATCTGCATATCCGGCTGTGTGGTCACATACTGCGCCGCACGGTACAGGCGGCTGTGATAGGTCCACTGGTTGAGGACACCGAGCTTGGGCATCTGTCCGAGCTGTGCCACGCTCTCTTCCGTCACCACCGCAAGCCCCAGACTCGTGATGAGCTTGTGGATGCCGTGGTTGATCTCCTTGTCAAGATGGTACGGTCTTCCGGCAAGAACGATGATCTTTCTCCCCTCCGCCCTTGCCTGACGGATGACATCACTTGCTTTATTGGTGATATTCTGTCGGAAATCCTGCATGGACTTGTATGCCGCATCCACCGCACCGGCGATCTGTCCGCCGACATTGTACTTCGCAAGCGTCTTTTTCATCACGCTGATGACATTCTTCGGACGGTTCAGATCCATGTACGGATAGATGAAATTCTCGTTGTTCAGTCCGCTGTGGTTTGCCTTCATCAGCTCCGGATAGTACGCTACCACCGGACAGTTGAAATGATTGGAGGTGTCCGCCTCCTGGATATTATAGCTCATGCACGGCCAGAAAATGAAATCCACGTTCTTTTCCAGCAGCGTTTCAATATGTCCGTGCGCGAGCTTTGCCGGATAGCAGACTGTATCCGAGGGGATGGTATGCTGTCCCTTGAAGTATACCTTGCGGTCGCTTTCGCCCGAAATTTCCACCGCAAATCCAAGCTTTGTGAATAATGTATGCCAGAACGGGAGCTGTTCATAGTAGCTGAGCACCATCGGCAGACCAATTTTTGCACGCGGATTTGCCGGATGTGACTGCACCATCTGGAACAGGCTTTCATATTTATAGCTGTACAGATCCGGCACTTCTGTTTCGCGCCGGATGCCCGCGCCCTTTTCACAGCGGTTGCCGGAAATGAAGCGCTTGCCGTCGGAAAAGCGGCTGATGGTGAGCAGGCAGTGATTGGAACAGCCCTTGCATCGCGTCACCGTGCTTTCGGAACGGAACGCGGCCAGTTCTTCGCGCGAGAGCAGGGAAGAGCCTTCTTCCGGGGCGTTTTCGCGGGCGATGAGCGCGGCACCGAAGGCACCCATGAGCCCTGCGATGTCGAGCCGCAGGACATCGCGGCCAAGGCTCAGCTCCAGCGCACGGAGCAGAGCGTCGTTTTTGAATGAGCCGCCCTGTGCGATGACGTGTTCGCCCAGCTCTTCGGGGCTGGCGATCTTGATGACCTTGTACAGCGCGTTCTTCACGATGCTGATGGACAGGCCGGCGGAGATGTCCTCGGTGCTGACGCCGTCCTTCTGGGCCTGCTTGACGGAGGAGTTCATAAACACTGTGCAGCGGGAGCCCAGGTCCACCGGATTGTCACCAAACAGACCCAGCCGGGCAAACTCCTCCACCGGGTAGCCC
>CALGTT010000030.1 GCA_937901485.1 uncultured Ruminococcus sp. | reverse complement strand
CCAGCCGGGATCGGTGAGGCTGATGATGACATCCGTGCCCTCGATCTTTGAGCCGATGTCGATCGTCACCTTGTCAAGAGCCGCCTTGCTTGCAGAATAGCCTGCCTGCTCCGGTTCAAGCCGGATGCCGCTTGTGGTATTTACGATTCTGCCGAAGCCGCGTTCGATCATCTTCGGGAGATAGTGGTAGCAGATCAGCATGGGGGCAATGGTATTGATCTGGAAGCTTGTGGTATAGTCCTCCACGGGTGTCTGGAAATAATCCGTGCGGTACGCAATCTGGACAGCGGCATTGTTCAGCACGATGTCGATCTGTGTGCCCTTGTCGTCAATTTCCTTGAGCATTGCAAGCACCTGTGCGTTGTCGGACAGCTCAGCGGCAACTGCGTAGGCTTCCACGCCGTATCCCCTCAGCTCCGCGAGCAGCTCCTCTGTGTGAGCGATATCACGGCTCTGTGCAACGATATTGCAGCCGTGCTGTGCCAGAAAGACTGCGGCAAGTCTGCCGATGCCGCGGCTTGCCCCCGTTACAAGTGCCCATTTTCCGTTAATTTCAAGCATGTTGATTCCTCCTTGAAGGCAATGAAAAATTTTTTCAAAAATATTCAAATATATTGTAGCATTTTTTCGCGTTTTATGCTATAATGGACATATGAGAAAATCGTAAAAACCTATTTCGAACTATCTTCAGGAGGTTGCTATGCATTCTTTATTTGAAGCGAGCGATTCGCTCAACAGTCCTTTTGAATGCTTTATTTTTGATACCAGAAATGAGGTGTTCCCCGTCAGACCGCATTGGCACTATTTCATGGAAATGATCTATATGCTCGAAGGTACGGCGGAAATGTTTGACAGCGGCAACCGCTACATCGTGCGAAGCGGTGACTGCATCATCTTTCATCCCAAGTCCATCCACTCCATCTTTTCCTCGGACGGCGCACCTCTGCGGTATGCGGTGCTGAAATTTGACCTGAACCAGCTTAACCTCAAGCCCGCCTACGCTCCGAAGCTCAAGGAGCTGTTCAAAAATGCCGAGCAGAAGAAAATGCCCATCTTTTTTAACAGTGCCCTTGCCTCGCGCATGAACAGCAAGACGCTGTTTCTCAGCTGCGTGCAGGAGGCGAATGAGAAATCCTACGGTTATGATCTGATGATCCAGTCCCATTTATACAACCTGCTCATGCAGATCGTGCGCCAGTGGCAGAACCTTGATTTTTCTATCGGCAATGAGGTGTTCCATGCCAGCACATCCTACGATATCGACACCATCACCGAGTACATCGAAGCACATATCCGCGATTCCATTCAGGTCAGCGATATTGCGCAGAAATGCAATATGAGCTATTCCTGCTTTGCCAAGAAATTCCATATGATCTACGGCGTTTCCTGCAAAGAATACATTGTGAAGATCCGTATTTTCAAGGTCGAGGATTATCTGCTGTTCACGGATTTTGACCTGAATTACATCAGTCAGGAAACGGGCTTCTCGGACTGCAGCCACATGATCCGCAACTTCAAGAAATACCGCGGCATTACGCCCAAGCAGTACCGTCTGAAGCACAGTGGAAAGAATCGTTCCCGCGATGCCCTTCCGGAGGGACATGATGCGGATGCCTTCCGGTACTGATGCGCCGTTCAGAATACAGCGGAGGTGATGAAGATGCAGATCGAAAAACATGAAAACCCTTATTTTCTGAATGATTATATCACCCATCTTTCCGTTGTCAAGTGCCTTTCCGAAGGCACGGTGATGGGTTATTATCAGGACATCCGCCATTTTCTGCGTTTTGTAATGTTCCGCCATGTCAGTCCGGAACTGTCTCCGACGGCGGAACAGCTCGCAGAAGTGCCGATACGGGACATGTCCCCCGAACTGCTCAATGCGGTCACACTGCGGGATATTTATGATTATTACAGCTTTCTGGCATTGGAGTGCCAGAACCGCGACAAAGCACGCTCGCGCAAGGCATCCGCACTGCGCAGCTTCTTCCGTTATCTGACACGGCAGACACATCTGGTGGAGGTCGATCCGACAATGAATCTGGAGCTGTCCGCCCCCAAAAGGGCACTGCCGAAATACCTTAACCTTGACGAGAGCCTATCCCTTCTCCGCACGCTCACCGTGCAGGAAAATCACAGGGCGCATATCCGCGACTACTGCATCCTCACGCTGTTCCTCAACTGCGGCATCCGTCTGAGTGAGCTGGTGGGACTGAATCTTTCCTCACTTGATTTCAAGGAATGCCGGATGCGCGTATTTGGCAAGGGAAGCAAGGAACGCATTATTTACCTCAACAGTGCGTGCATGAGCGCACTGCGGGAGTATCTGTTTGAGCGCAAGCAGATCGAAACGGATGACAACGCGCTCTTTCTGAGCAATCAGAAGAAGCGCATCAGCAGGCGGCGCGTCCAGCAGATCGTGGAGGAATCCCTTGCTGCCGCAGGCTTGCAGGGGAGGGGACTGTCCACCCATAAGCTCCGTCACACCGCGGCAACGCTGATGTACCAGCACGGGCATGTCGACGTGCTCACACTCAAAAACATCCTTGGGCACGAGAGCATCGCGACAACGGAGATCTACACGCACCTGTCCGATACCGCGATGCAGGAAGCCATGGAGCATTCTCCGCTCGCCGGTGAAAAACGCATTGAGATCGGGAAATAATCACCAA
>CALGTT010000029.1 GCA_937901485.1 uncultured Ruminococcus sp. | reverse complement strand
CAGGCAAATATCGAAAATCCCGCAGTCCCGCCCATGTTCTGTATGCTCCTGCGAAAGCACCTTGGCGGAGGCAAGCTGCTTTCGGTGCGGCAGGACGGACTGGAGCGCATTCTGTTTCTGGACTTTGAGTGCATCAATGAGCTGGGCGACCGCGTACAGCTCACGCTTGCCTGCGAGGTCATGGGCAGGTACTCCAACTGCATCCTGTGCGATCAGGAGGGCAAGATCATCGACAGCTTAAAGCGCAATGCTGACATCACGCGTGAACGTGTCATTCTGCCCGGATTTGCGTATGAAATGCCGCACAGAAGCCGCCGTCTGAATTTCATGGAAACGGACGATGATACCATCATCTCCGCCCTCCTGCTTGCCCCCGATGCGCCGCTGGACAAAGCACTCGTGCAGCTCTTTGAGGGCGTATCGCCCCTGCTGGCGCGGGAATGGGCGCACTATGTCTGCAAGGGGGATGCCGTGCGTACCCATGCCATGACGCAGGATCACAGGGATCGTCTGCTGTTCACCGTGCACCGCACCGCGCAGATGCTCCGCGACGGAAACTGTCAGTTCAGTGTCCTGCAGACACCGGAAGGTCAGCTCAAGGATTACTGCTTCCTGCGCCCCGAACAGTACGGCGCACTGATGGTGGTCAGAGCCATGCCGTCAGCGAGCGCGGCACTCGATGAATTCTACACCAAGCGCGACCTCCACGCGAGAATGAAGCAGCGTGCAAACGACCTGTTCCGCCTTGTCATGACGAGGCTGGAGCGCGTGAGCCGAAAATTACAGAACCAGCGTGCGGAGCTTGCGGAAACGGACAAGATGGAACGCAATAAGCTGTTCGGCGACCTGCTTTCTGCCAATCTCTACCGTCTGCAAAAGGGCGATGCTGCGGCAGTTCTGGAGAATTTCTATGAGGAGGACTGCCCGCAGATCAGCATCCCTTTGCAGGTGAATCTGACACCTGCGCAGAATGCCCAGCGATACTACACGCTCTACCGCAAGGCAGCAACGGCAAAGGAAAAGCTCTCCGAGCAGATCGCACAGGGCGAGCAGGAGCTTGCCTATCTCGAAAGCGTGTTCGATGTCCTCAGCCGTGCGGAAACGGAAGCGGATCTTCTGCTCCTGCGTGAGGAGCTTTGCGAACAGGGCTATACCAAGCGCAGAAATGCCAAGCAGAAGCCCCCGAAGCAGCAGCCCCCGATGGTCTACCGCAGTGAGGACGGCTTCATGATCCTCGTCGGGCGCAACAACCGGCAGAATGACCTGCTCACCACGAAGCAGGCGGCAAAGCAGGATATCTGGCTGCACACGCAGAATATCCCCGGCTCCCATGTCATCCTCGTGACGGACGGCGCAGAGCCGAGTGAAACGGCGATCCGGCAGGCGGCAGTGCTGGCGGCATATCACAGCAAGGCGCGCGATTCCGCGCAAGTACCGGTGGATTTCACGCGCGTGAAATTCGTCAAGAAGCCCAACGGCGCAAAGCCCGGCATGGTGATTTTCACGAATCAGCAGACCTTGTACGTCAAGCCCGATGCACAGCTCTGCGAGAAGCTGGCGCAGAAGATCTGAGGATGAATGCACATGAAACGACTGGATAAGACCTTTTTTCACCGCGACTGTCTGGAAGTCGCCCCCGATCTTGTCGGGAAGATCCTCGTGCGCCGTCTGCCGGACGGCACACAGCTGCGCGAGCGCATCGCGGAAACGGAGGCGTACCGCGGCACGGAGGATCTTGCCTGCCATGCATCCAAGGGGAGAACGCCGCGCACGGAGATCCTCTACCGTGAAAGCGGTCTGATCTACGTCTACCTCTGTTATGGAATGCACAACCTGATGAATGTCATCACGGGCGAACGGGAACAGCCGCAGGGCGTGCTCCTGCGTGCAGGCGAGGTGCATGACGGACCTGCAAAGCTCACCAAATTTTTGCAGATCGACCGCAGCTTCAACGGCGGGAGTTTTCTGACCTCGCAGGAGCTGTGGATCGAGGATGACGGCAAGCCCTGCACTTATCACACGGATGTGCGCGTGGGCATTGATTATGCGGGCGAGTACTGGAAGAATATGCCATGGCGGTTTGTCATGGACAAATAGCGGATGACTGCAGTTCCTGAGAGGGGACTGTAGTTTTTTTACGAAAAAACTTGCATTTTTCCTCTGCCTGTGTTATAATAAAATGTAAAACTATGAACAAAGGAGGGAACGCTTTGTCGGAAGCATTTGATATGAATACTCTGCCTGCACCGGAATTCTGTGTGCAGCAGGTGCGTGACTGGAACGCAAAGCTGCCCCAGCAGCCGCTTGCCTATGTGCACAGCTTCGGCTGTCAGCTCAATGTGGCAGACGGCGAAAAGCTCAGCGGCATTCTCGGTCAGATGGGCTATGGCTTCACAGAGGAGATCGAAAAAGCATCCCTGATCCTATACAATACCTGCGCCGTGCGCGAAAATGCGGAAGACCGCGTATTCGGCACACTCGGCAGCATCAAAAAGCTGAAACGCGACAATCCCGCGCTCATCATCTGCGTGACGGGCTGCATGACCGCACAGCAGCAGGTGGCGGACAAGATCCATGAATCCTACCGTCATGTGGACATCGTGCTCGGCACATCCGCCGTGAACCGTCTGGCGCAGATGCTCTATGCGCATATGCGTGGATTGAAATATGCGCAGGATATCGAGGTAAATATGGACATTCCGGAGGGACTGGAGTCCGTGCGCGAAAGCCGGTTCAAGGCATCCGTGCCGATCATGTTCGGCTGCAATAATTTCTGTACGTACTGCATCGT
>CALGTT010000028.1 GCA_937901485.1 uncultured Ruminococcus sp. | reverse complement strand
AATCTTCGTACAATCTCTTCTTTGCCCGGTGTCTTTGCAAAGTCATGATTGGAGCCTACAACCTTCACCCCATATTTGTGCGCCGTCTCAACAATAGATGCAACCTCCTTCTCAGCTGCAAACACTTCAACATCCACAAGATCAATATAATCTCCGCCGTACTGTGCAATATAGTCCTTTCTGCCCTGTAAATCGTCACCGAGCAGGAGGTTGAACATGTAGACCATCTTCTCCGCATCCGCCGGCATTACCTTGATCAGGCGGCGCGTGTCGGGGTTCATCGTGGTCAGCGACATCATCTCCGGCTCGTTCTCACCAAGTCCCTTGGAACGCTGGATGGTGTACTTCTGATCGCCGATTTTTGCAAGAATATCGGACTTTTCCTTTTCACTGTACGCAAAATAGGTCTTGTTCTTTGCGTTGATCTCATACAGCGGCGATTCCGCAATGTACACATACCCCTCGCGGATGAGTGTCGGAGTCAGGCGGTAAAGCATCGTCAGAATCAGTGTGCGGATCTGGAAGCCGTCCACATCCGCATCGGTGCAGATGATGATCTTGTTCCATCGCAGATTGTCCAGACTGAACTGTGCGATGTTGTTTGTGTTTTTGAGCTTGACTTCCACGCCGCAGCCCAGTACCTTCAGCAGATCCGTGATGATATCGCTCTTGAAAATACGCGGATAGTCCGCCTTCAGACAGTTGAGAATCTTGCCGCGCACCGGAATGACTGCCTGGAAATCCGCGTCACGGGCAAGCTTTACCGCACCCAATGCAGAGTCACCCTCCACGATGTAGACCTCGCGGCGTGTCACATCCTTCGTGCGGCAGTCCACGAACTTTTCCACCATGTTGGCAAGGTCGATATTACTTGTCAGATTTTTCTTGATGCTCAGTCTTGTGCGCTCCGCACTCTCACGGCTGCGCTTGTTGATGAGCACCTGCTCCGCAAATTTCGATGCTTCATCGGGTTTTTCGATGAAATAGACTTCCAGCTGATGCTTGAGGAAATCCGTCATTGCCTCCTGCACGAATTTGTTCGTGATGGATTTCTTCGTCTGGTTTTCGTACGAGGTCTGCGTCGAGAACGAGGAGGACACCAGCACCAGACAGTCACGGATATCCTCGAATGTGATCTTGCCCTCATTCTTGTTGTACTTGTTGTTGGCTTTCAGATAGCCGTCAAGCTTGGAAACAAACGCATTCTTCACCGCGCGGTCGGGAGAACCGCCGTGTTCCAGAAAGCTCGAATTGTGGTAGTATTCGATGCAGTTGACCTGATTGGAAATGGTCATTGCCACGGAGATCTTCACCTTGTAATCCGGCTTGTCCGCGCGGTCGCGTCCTACGCGCTCACAGCTCCAGCACTGCACCGAGGTCATTGCCTTGTCGCCCGTCATCTCGGTCACATAGTCGGAAATGCCGTTCTCGTAGAGGTATTCCATTTCTGTAAAGCTGCCGTCCGACTGCTGGGAACGGTAGAGAAACCGCAGGTTCGGATTCACGACTGCCTGCCTGCGCAGTGTGTCATGGAAGAATGCATCCGGCACTGCAATGTCCGTGAATACATCCAGATCCGGCTTCCAGCGTGTTTTTGTGCCGGTCTGCTTCTTTTTGTACGGCTCTTTTTTCAGACCGCCCACGTTCTCACCTTTTTCGAAATGCAGGCTGTATTCGAAGCCGTCACGGTGCACTGTGATGTCCATGAACTCGGACGCGAACTGTGTCGCACAAAGTCCCAGACCGTTCAGACCAAGGGAATAGTTATAGGAATCTGCGTTGTCATCGTATTTGCCGCCTGCGTACAGCTCGCAGTAGACAAGCTCCCAGTTGAACCGCTGTTCGGTATTGTTGTAGTCCACCGGACAGCCGCGTCCGAAGTCCTCCACCTCGATCGTGCCGTCGTTCCAGCGCGTGATGATGATCTTGTCACCAAAGCCCGAACGCGCCTCGTCAATGGAATTGGAGATGATCTCAAAGATCGAATGCGCACAGCCGTCCAGACCGTCCGAACCGAAAATAACGCCGGGACGCTTGCGCACCTTGTCCGGACCTTTGAGCATCGTAATGCTGTCGTTGCCGTATTCCTGTTTCTTTGCCATAATAACTCTCTTTCTGTAAACTGCATGACCGCAGTGAAGGTTTCAATTTTGCCAGTAATATCTATCATATCACACTTCTGCAAAAAAATCAAGTGGTAATGGGAACGAATTTTTCGTTTACAGAAAAATCCCTGCCCGGAAAGGGCAGGGAAGCGGTCAGCTTTGCTGTGCGCCGTTTGCGGCAGCACTGCGCAGGATGACAGCGGCATCTGCCGAATCATATGCGCCATCGGCATTCAGATCCGCCTGTGTGCGCTGTTTGCCGTTGAAATAATCCTTGCCGCCAGAACCGGACTGTGCAGCCCCCTGTAAAAGAATGGCGGCATCCTCGGCAGAAACGTCGCGGTCAAGATTCAGATCACCGCCGGAAACGGGCTGGTAGCCGAAATGGATCGCTGCACTGTCAAGTGCATTGTTGTTGTCTGCAATTGCGACCTGTGCCCATTCCTCCTGTGTTCCCGTGAAATACACATCTGTAAACGCCGGAAGGTCATGGAATGCGCCTTCGCCGATGCTTTCAAGCCCTTCATAGATCACCACCGATGTAAGTGCATCACAATACGAAAATGCATTGCTGCCGATGGTTTTCAGCTCCGCCGGCAATGTCACGCGGTCCAGCTTCCGGCATACTGAAAATGCCCCGTTGCCGATAGCGGTCATTGTATCCGGCAGGATGATCGTGTTCAGATACTGGCATTCTGTAAATACGCCTGCTGCAAGCTCCGTCACGCTGTCCGGGATCGTCAGGGAAGAAATGCCGTAGCAGCCGTGAAACGCACCCACGCCAATGGTCGTGACAGTATCCGGTATCAGGACGCGTTCCAGATAACCTGCATATTCGAATGCGCTTTCGCCGATCGTTGTTACCGGATGTGCACCGTCTTTTTCCGGAATGATCAGCACTGACTGATCATCTCCGTAGGTGGAGGGAATTATGCCGATCAGCTCCGCATAATCGGGAGTACCGTCCGGTTTGCAATAATGTATGTATTCAGGGCCGGAAATAACGCAATTGTTTGTCCCCTCGTTCGACTGCGCCAGCGGTGTGTGCGCACCTGCATCCATGCCCACCGGCACAAGTGCCATTCCTGCAATACCAAACGCGAGCACGCCGACGAGTGCTGTCAGTTTCTTTTCGTTCATAATAATTCCTCCTTTTCAATTGGCTGATCATTGGTATGAAATAAGAGCGTATTGCTATTCTTTGCTGAAACACAAGGGATTTCATATGCTACTATAATAATAACATTTCTATTTCGATTTGTCAATCCATTTGGTACTGTCAAGGTATCTGAATTGCAGCAGCGGGATTTGTGTAGTATGCTGAATGCGGATGAAGCCGCACGGCATTGCAATTCGACGGCATCTGTGCTACAATAGAAACAGAAAATATTTTTGAAAAATGCTGTGATATTTTTCTGAGATAAACGTCTTATAAGAGAAGGAGGTGCAAAGGATGGAAGATTTTGAGGCAGTGTATCAGTCCTGCTATGAGGATGTGTTCCGCTTTCTGCGCGGCCTGTCCGGTAACGAGGAGCTTGCCGAGGAGCTGACACAGGAGACATTCTTCCGCGCGATGAAATCCATAGATACTTATCAGGGAAATGCGAATCTGCGCGTCTGGCTCTGTTCGATCGCAAAGCATCTGTACTACGATCACTGCAAAAAACAGAAACGAAGTGTTTCTTTGGAAGAAGCAGGGGAGCTTGCGGATGATGGCAAGCATTTTTCGGATATGCTCGCTGACCGCACACAGGCACTGCAGATCCATAAGCTCCTGCACGATCTGCGCGAGCCGTACAAGGAAATTTTCACCCTGCGTGTGTTCGGGGAGCTGTCATTCCGTGAGATTGGTGAAATCTTCGGAAAATCGGAGCACTGGGCGTGCGTGACGTACCATCGGGCACGAGCGATGCTGCAGAAGCTGGTGCAAGAAGGGGGTATGGGGGAAAGCGCGGCTTTTGCCCGAAGTGAGCAAAGCGAACGGAGAGGCAAAGCATCCCCGCCGCGCGTCCCCCATTAAAATAGAAGGTATGGGGGAAAGCTATCCTATGAAAAGGAGAAATTGTTATGAAAATTAATTGTGATGTGATCCGCGATCTTCTGCCGCTGTACGCGGAGGATATGGTCAGCGATGCGAGCCGTGAGCTGGTCGGTGCGCATTTCGAGGAATGCACCGAATGCAGAAAAGTCTATGCGAAGATGACCGCACCGCCGCCGGAGGTGCAGTTCACCAAAGAGCCGGCGAAGAGCTTCCAGAAGTATGTCAAAAAATCAAAGCGAAGTTTTGGCTGGAAGATCCTGCTGATCTGTGTGATCGTGTATATCATTCAGTGGGTGGCGGTTATTGCGCTTCTCTACGCAAGTGTCGCTCTCGCGAAAGTCGAAGTGGATGAAAATGTGCAGAATTATCATCTGTATATGGGAGAAAATGCGGATGAAAAGTACCGGAATAAGTGGGGCATGGACGAAACCATCTTTCCGGCAGAGATCAGCGATCCGTCGGATGTGCTGGAATATAAGATGGTGTACTATAACCCGTGGGATGCCCAGTATCTGAGCTACCTGACGATCGAGTATGATGAAGCGGAATTGACAGCCGAACGCGCCCGCCTGAAATCCTACGATTCCACGGACTACATCGGGAACTATAGTGTGACGGGATTTGCCGAGGGCACGGAGCTGCTGGCGATGTATGCGGACGATTACCAGGGCTTTGTCTATGCCATCGAAACGCCGGAGCACGAGAATGCGATCACCTATGTGGAGATTATTTTCTGCAATTATTTCATGGATCTGGAGTATGCAGACTACATGCCGGCGGCGTATTTCCCTGAAAATTTTGACGCAACCATGAATAATCCCTATGAAAAGGAAAAAATGGAAGAGTAGGGGATGGGCTGATCAATTGCACGGCATAACGCAGTGATACCATGCTGATCGTGCATATCGGGACTTGCGGAGAGAGGAAACGATGCTTTTCTCCGCAAAATCGCCGATATTCTTAAAACATAGTAAAAATGCACAAATTCGACAGAAAATTATTGATATTTCTCTTCTGAAAAAGGGGTTGACAAACCCTCCGGTTCGTGGTATAATAATAAAGCAGTCAGCGAGAGTGTGATGAATAAAATGCGAGTGTGCTGGAATAGGCAGACAGGCTAGCTTGAGGTGCTAGTGTTGGAAACGACGTGTGGGTTCAAGTCCCGTCACTCGCACCATGCATCCTTTATGGCTGCAACAATTGAATATGGATGGACAGATGGCTGAGCTGGTCTAAGGCGCACGACTGGAACTCGTGTATACGTTAATAGCGTA
>CALGTT010000027.1 GCA_937901485.1 uncultured Ruminococcus sp. | reverse complement strand
CCGTGGGATTGGCATTGAGCACTTCCTGCTTCCAGCGATGCGCCTCGGCATACATGCTGTACATGCGGTAGAGGGAATTGGCAAAGAGGGAAGCCTCCTCGCCGCCTGCACCGCCGCGGATTTCCACGATGACGTTCTTGTCATCGTTCGGGTCTTTCGGCAGAAGCAGGATTTTCAACTGCTGATTCTGCTCCTCCAGAAGCTCCTTTGCCTCCTCGTATTGCAGCTGTGCCATTTCTTTCAGTTCTGCGTCCAGACCGCCGTCCGCAAGCAGTTCCTTTGCCTCGTCAAATTCTGCCTGTGTTGCCTTGAATGCGCGGAAAGCCTCGATAATGGGCGTAAGATTCTTGTATTCTTTCATGTAGGCAGCATATTTTTCACGGTCACCGATCACCTCCGGGTCGGAGAGCTGCTCGTTGATCATGTCATATTTTTGTTCCATCTGCAAAAGCTTTTCAAACATGGGGGATTCACCTTTCTCTTATCATTCGGTATCGGGCTTCGTCTGTGCATTCTCCGCGTGCGTCACCTGTTTGATATGCTTTTCAATCTTGTGACGCGGCACCATAAATTCTCTGCCGCAGCCGGTACAGCGAAGGCGAAAGTCCATCCCTGTGCGAAGCACCTGCATTTCACGGGAACCGCAGGGATGCGTTTTTTTCATCAGCAATCGGTCATTGAGCCGGATATCCATCTGCAAGTTCCACCTTTCCGATAATTTGCAGCAGCACTGCCCTGATTCTGTAAACGTTCCGTCAGTGCCGCATAGTCACCTTATATTATACCGCATTTTCAGGGAAAAGGCAATATTTAGTTTTCATATTTTTTGGATTTTGTTCAATAATGATAAAAAAGACGCTCCCATCCTATGCAGGGTGATGAAAATGTATGTTCACAAGCAATTGAAAGTGAGGAAAATGAGATGGAACTTTGCAGAATTCAAGGCGAATTTGAAGCCGTAGAGCTTGCCGAGCTTGCAGCCGGCAGAGTACGCCGCAGCACGGACGGCATCCGGAAAATCATGATACAGGCATTGGGCAGAGTCAGCAATGTCCCGACAAACCGCCAGCGTTTCACCATGCTGCCTGCCAATATGCGCATGGAGAATTATGCCACTGCCGTGATGATTTCCGAAATCAGCGACGACGTGCTGCCCGAACCCAACCTGCGCCGGACTGCCCGTTTGCAGCTCATCTGCGATGTGCGCTCCGCCGACCGTGTGTATTCCCTCCTGCTTGCAGCTGGGGCAGGAAATCTGCGTAATTATGCGCATTCCCATAATTCCGGAGAATGTGACAAAATACGCACTTGACAAGTTGCCGAAAATGTTTTAGC
>CALGTT010000026.1 GCA_937901485.1 uncultured Ruminococcus sp. | reverse complement strand
ATGCGGAAAGCGGTACTTTCGCGATCTTGCCGTTTTCATACACAAACAGCAGTGTGCCGAAATATTCCGTTGTGCAGATCATCGCCGCGACATGCTCGTTTTCATCAAATCCAAGTTTTGCCGGAATATAGTCACCGAGCAGACTTGCCTTACTGTCATCAAACGCACTTGCACGCGTCTTGTAGACCTGTGCGCGGTCTGTGAAGAACAAAAGCTCCGTCTTATTTGTTGCCTGCACCTGCTGTGCGATGCAGTCGCCCTCCTTGACCTTCTGCTCACCGCTCATGCGTAGAGACTGCGGCGTGATTTTCTTGAAATAGCCCTCCTTTGAGAGGAACAGGTGCACCGGATAATCGGGGGTATCATCCTCAGAAGGAGCGTTGTCCTCCTCGGTGGCGTGGTAGAACAGTGTTTTGCGCGGCTGACCGTACTTTTTGATGGTATCCTTCAGCTCAGCAATGATGATCTTCCGGATGCGTTCGGGCTTAGCAAGGATATCTTCCATATCCTCGATCTCCGCTTTCAGCTTGTCCACATCCTCCAGCCGTGAGAGAATGTACTGACGGTTGAGGTGGCGAAGCTTGATTTCAGCGACATATTCTGCCTGAATTTCGTCGATGCCAAAGCCCTCCATGAGGTTCGGGACAACATTGGTTTCCTCCTCCGTGCCGCGGATGATGGCGATCGCTTTGTCGATATCAAGAAGGATCTTTTTCAGACCGAGCAGGAGATGCAGTTTGTCCTTTTTCTTGTTCAGGTCGAAGAAAATTCTCCGGCGCACGCATTGTTCACGGAATGCCGTCCATTCCGTGAGGATCTCGCGGATGCCCATGACCTTGGGCGTGCTGCCGATCAGAATGTTGAAATTACAGCCGAAGCTGTCCTGCAGGGGAGTCATGCGGAAGAGCTTCTGCATGAGCTTTTCCACATCCGTGCCGCGCTTGACATCAATTGCAAGCCGGAAACCGTTCACGTCGATCTCGTCACGCGCATAGGACACCTCGCGCAGCTTGCCCTGCTTGGAAAGCTCCGTGATCTTGTCCTTGATCGCTTCAAGTGTCGTGGTATAGGGAATTTCCGTCACCTCAATACAGCCGGCAGCCTTGTCATAATTCCACTTCGCGCGAAGCTTCACACTGCCGCGTCCCGTTTCGTAGATTCTGCGCAGCTCGTCCTCATCATAGAGGAGAAAGCCGCCGCCGGGGAAGTCCGGGCCTTTCAGTGTGGAAAGGATGTCGTGATCGGGATTTTTCATCAGCGCAATGCAGGTCTCGCAGACCTCCTGCAGATTGAACGGGCAGATATTGCTTGCCATGGAAACAGCAATACCCATGTTGGCATTGACCAGTACCGACGGAAATGCCGCCGGCAGGAGGGAGGGTTCGGGCATGGTATTGTCGTAATTCGGGACAAAATCGACTGTTTCCTTGTCAATGTCACGGAACAGCTCACCGCAGATGGGCGCGAGCTTGACTTCGGTGTAACGTGCGGCAGCATATGCCATATCACGGGAATACTGCTTACCAAAGTTACCCTTGGAATCCACATAGGGATGCAGAAGGCTCTGGTTCGCACGCGTCAGACGCACCATTGTTTCGTAGATTGCCGCGTCACCATGGGGGTTCAGTCGCATGGTCTGACCAACAACATTCGCAGACTTGGTGCGTGCACCGGTCAGCAGTCCCATTTTGTACATTGTATATAACAGCTTGCGGTGGGAGGGCTTGAAACCGTCGATCTCCGGCAGTGCACGGGAGATGATGACACTCATCGCATAGGGGAGGTAGTTCTTCTCCAATGTATCGGTAATGGCTTCCTCCTGTGTGATGCCGGCATTTTCAAACCACGCATCCATCGCCGGCTTTTTGGGCTTTGGGGGTTCTTTTTTTCTTGCCATTGCAGTTCCTTTCTATTTCTTGGCTTTTTTCAATACCCTATTATCTTAACACATTCAGAACGTTTTGTCAATCACTATTTTAGAAATCCTGTGGAAATCACGATGTTTACTGTCAATACACGATGAAGCACGGAGCAGTGCGGTTCATCCTCGGCAATCGTCAGAGAAAAGTGCGGATTTTTCTAAAATTTCCGCTGTATTATTGACATTCCCGCCGCCGTATGCTATAATAAAAATGTTCCGTCAAAAATGATCGGAAAATGATGAAAAGGAGAATAAAAATGAATTACTTACTGTTGGTGGTCGGCTTTGTATTGCTGATCAAGGGCGCGGATTTCTTTGTAGATGGCAGCTCAAGCGTGGCAAAACGCCTGAAAGTGCCATCCCTCATCATCGGACTGACCATCGTTGCGATGGGTACGAGCGCACCGGAATGTGCAGTCAGCATCAGCGCGGCTCTTGCAGGCAGCAATGAGCTTGCCATCAGTAATGCGGTAGGCTCTAATATCATGAACCTCATGTTCATCTGCGGCGTTTGTGCCCTGATGTGCCCGATGAACGTCAAGAAAAGCTCCCTTTTGCAGGAATACCCGATTTCTGTCGGTGCGGCAGCCCTGCTGATGGTCTTTGGTCTGACCGGAATGATGGTTGGCAGACTGGAGGGACTTATCCTTCTGCTGGCATTTGCTGCTTTCCTGACATGGATGGTCATGTCCGCCCTCAAATCCCGTCAGGAGGCTGAGGAGGAATACAAGATCCTCCCCGTCTGGAAGTGCCTGCTGTTCATCATCGGCGGTATGGCAGCGATCATTATCGGCGCGGATCTCGTTGTGGATTCTGCTTCTGCAATTGCCGCATCCTTCGGACTTTCTGAAAATCTCATCGGTCTGACCGTTGTTGCCTTTGGCACAAGCCTGCCGGAGCTGGTGACATCCGTTGTTGCCGCAAGAAAGGGCGAAGTGGATATGGCTCTGGGCAATGTAGTCGGCTCGAATATTTTCAATATCCTGCTTGTACTCGGTATTGCCGGCACGATCTCTCCGTTTGCATTCATCGGCGAGAATATCGTTGATATCGTGGCACTGATCGCCATGAGTGCACTTGTCTGGATCATGGCTTGGAAGAACAAGAAGCTCGTGCGCTGGAACGGTGCAGTCATGGTGGCTGTGTACCTCGGCTACATGGTCTATGTCTGCATGAGATAAGCATGAAAAAATTACGCAAAAAACACATCACAGCGGCAGTTTTCACAGAACTTGCCGCTGTGCTTGTCATCAGGACATGTGCGTGAGTATATTCATCAAAACCAAAGGAGAAGCCTATGATCAACCAGTTTTCAAGAACCGAGCTGCTGTTCGGCAGTGAGGGCATGGCAAAGCTTGCCGCCGCCCATATTGCCGTGTTCGGCATTGGCGGTGTCGGCGGACATGCAGTCGATGCCCTCGCAAGAAGCGGAGTGGGCGCACTGACGCTCATTGACAATGACGAAGTGAGTCTGACCAATGTCAACCGGCAGATGGTGGCAACACTGGATACTGTCGGTCAGCCAAAGGTCGAGGTCGCTCAGGCACGCATCCGCAGCATCCATCCCGAATGCCGTGTCACGGCTCTGCAAAAATTCTTCCTGCCCGAAAATGCACAGGAATTTGATTTTGCACAGTTCGATTATATCGTCGATGCCATCGACACGGTAAGCGGCAAGATCGCCCTTGCAGAGCTTGCCCAGGAATATAACATCCCGATCATCAGCTCCATGGGGGCGGGGAATAAGCTTGATCCGACCGCGTTCAGGGTGGCGGATATCTACAAAACCGCCGTCTGTCCGCTTGCCAAGGTCATGCGGCACGAGCTGAAAAAGCGCGGCATCAAGAAGCTGAAGGTGGTCTACTCCGAGGAGCTGCCCATGCAGCCAAACCCCGAAGCCATTGCCAAGGTGGTGGCAGAGGAGGGGAGCGATTCCCCGAAGCAGCGCATTCCGGCAAGCAATGCCTTTGTCCCGTCCGTGGTGGGACTCATCATCGCGGGGGAGGTCATTAAGGATATTACCGGAGTCCGTGAACGAAAAGGATAAAAATGAGCCTGCTGTGACTGCACAGCAGGCTTTCGTTGATTATGCATATTCTGCCGCCCAATAAGGCTTCACCCACCGATAGGTCATCCAGCAGATGGCGAACGTTGTAATCAGAGTACCCGGAACGTCAAAGAATATCGTTCCGAAATGGCTCAGTACATGCAGACCGATTGCCAGAAACAGAAATTTCCGGCATCCTGCAAACCGCACTGCCGTCAGCACCAGCACCGACCATGCGACATGGTTCGCAATGCTGCAGATCGTGCCGATGGATGTTTCAAATGATGAGAAAACATCCAGAGAATCGCAGATCTGAAGCTTTTCCATCACAGCGGCAAGCTGCTCGTCCGTTCTTCCGGCGGTGAAATATTCCGTTCCAAATCGTCTGTGCCGGATCTGCATCCAGAGATAGTCCAGCGGATACTGCGCCAGCACCAGCGATTCCATACCGCCATGCCCCAGACCATAGCAAATGCCGTCCATCAGCCCTGTGTGCTGCTGCATTGCATAGGTCATCGCAAGATACCGCGCCATTTCCTCACAGATGGCATTGATCAGCGCAGAGAGGAAGAATTGCAGCAGAAAATCACCACCCGATGGAACGAACAGATTCCGCAGAAGCGCACGGGGGACGACCAGCAGGATCGTTGCTGTCACGCCGACAAGCAGCGGAAACCACCTGCCCCCATGCCTTTTGTGCAGATAAAAAAACACCGTAAACGGCAGAAATATGTCAAGTATGCACCGCAGTGCCAGTGCGATGATCTGCGCGGTATCAAAATAAAACTCTGTTTCCGTCATTCACAATTCCTCCCTGTCGTTTTCCACATTTACTATGATAACACAAAACAGCACCGCTGTCAACAAAAACAGTTGCATTTCTCCCGAAAATATGCTATAATAGGGTGAATACCACTGCAAAGGAATGAACGCAATGAAAGAACTGACGAGAGCGGAAGAAATCGAACGCTCCATTTACAAGAAATACCAGAAAACCATCTGGAATAAATTCATCAAGGGCATCAAGGAATACCGGATGATCGAGGAGGGTGACAAGATCGCTGTCTGCATTTCCGGCGGCAAGGACTCCATGCTGATGGCGAAATGTATGCAGCGTCTGCAAAGATACAGCGATGTGCCGTTTGAGATCCTCTTTCTCGTAATGGATCCCGGCTACAGTGATGTGAACCGCCAGCGGATTCTGGAAAATGCGGCGACACTGGAATTGCCGCTGGAAATTTTCGAGGCACGGATTTTCAACTATGTGGTCGGCGTGGAGAATAACCCCTGCTACCTCTGTGCCAGAATGCGCCGTGGTCATCTGTACAACCGCGCCAAGGAGCTTGGCTGCAACAAAATCGCCCTCGGGCATCATTATGATGATGTCATCGAAACGATCCTCATGGGGATGCTCTACGGCTCGCAGGTGCAGACGATGATGCCCAAGCTCTACAGCAAGAATTTCGAGGGAATGGAGCTGATCCGTCCGCTGTACCTCGTGCGTGAGGAGGAAATTATTTCGTGGGCAAAGCACAACGATCTGCATTTTCTGCAGTGCGCCTGCCGCTTCACGGAGCGCAACGCCCATCAGGACGGCACGGGCGAATCCAAGCGGCTGGAAATCAAGCATCTGATCCGTGAGCTGAAAAAGACCAATCCGGCGGTCGAAAGCAATATTTTCCGGAGTGTGGAGAATGTGAATCTGGACACGATCATTTCCTACCACAAGGGCGATGACTACCACCATTTTCTGGATGAGTACCATGAAGAGCATGGCACGACACGGAAAGGCACGCCGGAGGATAAGAAACGGAATATATAAAGGAAATCCCACAGAAGGCGGACTTCTGTGGGATTTTCGGCGAGTCACCGCTGACGATTTTTTGCCTTATGCACTTTGTGCAAGCGGCAGCACATACACCATATATCCAAACTACAGGTATAAAAGTGCCTACTTATTCGTGTTCAAAACTCTCCAATTCATTGCAGAGAGCGATAAAATCATCATATACTGTAATTGTCTGCAAATAGCGAAAATCAATAATATATCCTGATGCACAATGTCTGAAAAAATCAGCATCCCATAGAGGAACAGAAATAAAGCCCTTTCGATAATCATATTTCAAGGGTTCATATTTATCTATATTTGCACGAAAATACTTTACCTTTGCACAGCACAATTTATGAATACGGAAAAGCAGTCCCAAAACATCGTTTCTTTCAAAAAATACATCCTTAAAGATTAAGTGTTTATGCGAATTTTCTCGTTCTGAGTACCATGCATTATTTTCATGTTTTAAATGATACTTTTCCGTAAGAAGATACTTATCGTCCATTTCTTTCCTTTCACTCTGAATCACTGCACCCTGTCAACCCCCGTCACAACCGCACACCCATTTTCTACACGAAAATGCACATCGAATCCCGCGAACTGCATACTATAGATCCGCTTTGCATCCTCCTGATAGGACGGTCTTGGGTCTTCTGCAAGACAGTCGATGGCGGTCTGACGCTTATCTTCGGGCAGCATTTCCAGCAGCTCTGCCGGAAAATCCACATCCAGATGATGATCCTGCTGTGCATCCGCATAGCCCCCCACCGCCTCCGGATGGCTGTCCGCAAAGGGCAGATAGGGCTTGATGTCGTAGATCGGCGTTCCGTCCAGCAGATCCGCACCGGATACGATCAGCACATCCCCCTCGTCGGGCATGTGACGGATCTCCACAAGCTTCACACAGGAAAGCCCCAAGGGATTCGGGCGGAACGGGGAACGGCTCGCAAATACCCCGATGCGCTTGTTTCCGCCAAGTCTGGGCGGTCGGACGGTCGGCGACCATGTATCCCGATGGGCTTTGGAAAAATCAAAGATCACCCACAGATGCGAAAAGCCCTCCAGACCGCGCAATGCCTCGGATTTGCGGTATTCCGGCAGGAATACGATCTTTCCTGTAAGGGACGGCACTCGTCCGCTCTGGCGCGGAATGCCGAATTTTTCCCGAAAATCCGTATGAATCGTTGCAATTTGTCTGATTTCCATCTGCTCGCCCATTCGCGTTTCCTCCCATTTTCTTTGCAAAACAGCCCCCATCGGATGATGGGGGCTGAAAAGGATGAGATATGAGGGACTCGAACCCTCGACCCCACACTTAAAAGGCGTGTGCTCTACCGACTGAGCTAATATCTCACAACTGCTTTATTATACCATATTTTCAGCACTTTGTCAAGCGTTTTTCTCTGAAAATTTGCAAAAAAATATTTTATGGAAATTTCACCGTCCTGCCAATGACAAAGATTGATAATTCTGCGGTATTATGGTATAATATCCGTATAGGATGGTGAGAATTCATGAAGTTTGAGAAAAGATTCTGGATACGCCTGCTGCTCGGCGCGGCAGTGCTGGGACTGGTGGGATTTCTCTGTGTACGGTTTTTCGTTCCCATGAGTCACCTGCTCACGGACGAGGCAGGACGTGAACAGCTCATGGAGAAGATCGGGAGCTACGGCATGTTTGCGCCGCTGATCCTTTCGGGGCTGATGGCATTGCAGATCATCATTGCCTTCATCCCCGGCGGCCCTCTGGAGCTGATCGCCGGAATGCTGTTCGGCGGCATCAAGGGAACGCTCTTTACCATGCTCGGCGCAGTGGTCGGAACGCTGGCGGTCTACGGGCTGGTCAGAGTGTGCGGAAAACCGCTGGTGCATTTGTTCGTATCGGAGGAGAAAATGCAGCAGTTTTCCATTCTGCATGATGAAAAGCGGCTGGAATTCTGGGTTTTTGTTCTTTTCCTGATTCCGGGGATACCCAAGGATCTTCTCACATATATTGTACCGCTGACCAATATGCATCCCCTGCGCTTTGTTCTGATCGCCAATCTTGCGAGATTTCCGGCGATCGTGGCATCGGTCTTCATGGGGGACAGCCTCACGGACGGCAGATACTGGCTCTGCCTTGTGATTGCTGGCATTGCGGCGGTCATGGCTGTGATCGGATTCCGTCTGAAAAACTCCATACTGAAAAACAAGGGTGAAACGACATGAAACACATTTACTACATCTGTAATTTACAGGCAGGCAAGGCAACGCTTTCGCATAAGATCGGCAGTATTGTGGACATGATGACAAAGGCTGGCTTTGAGGTGACTGTGCATCCCACACAGGCAAGCTTTGATGCCGTGCTGTGCACCACTGCCGCCGCGGATACCGGCATGTACGACTATATCTTCTGCTCCGGCGGTGACGGGACGCTTAACGAGGTCATGTGCGGTATGATGCACGCAAAGCACAAGATCCCCATCGGCTATCTTCCGTCCGGCTCGACCAACGATTTTGCACGCAGCATCGGCATTCCCAGAGGTGCGCAGAAAGCGGTGCAGGCAGTTCTTAACGGCGTTCCGCGCAGCTTTGACATCGGCATGGTCAATGACCGCAGCTTCAACTATATCGCCGCATTCGGCGCGTTCACGGATGTGACCTATGAAACCTCGCAGTCGGCAAAAAACGTGTTCGGGCCGGTCGCGTATCTGTTCAGTTCCATGAAAAAGCTGACCAATATCCGTGCATTCCCCCTGCGCATCACCTGTGACGGCACGGTGTATGAGGACGAATTTGCATTCGGCATGATCACCAACACTGCATCAGTCGGGGGACTGCTGAACATCAGCGATTTCTGCTTTGATGACGGCTTGTTTGAGATCACCCTCCTCAAACGTCCGGAAACGCCCGTCGAGCTGCAAAAAACCATCTCCTTTCTCAAGGATATCCACGAGGTCGCGGATGAATCCAAGATCCTCTCGTTCCGCGCTTCTGAGATCACCATTGAACTACTTGCGGATGTCCATGTCCCGTGGACGATCGACGGGGAGTACATGGAAAACGCCGCCAAGCTGCACATCGTCAACCACAAGCAGGCGGTTTCCCTCCTTGTTCCAGCGGATTACAGCGGGGGAGGGTTCTGTGTGCAGTCGGTTTGTGAAAAATAGCTTGCCAATTCTGCCGGAATGTGCTATAATAAAGTGATACTATATTCCGGAGAGTGAAAATCATGAAAAAATATGCATTGTTCCTGTCTTCGCTCCTGCTTCTGACCGCTGCCGGATGCAGCAGTACCCCGCAGGAAACGAACAGCCATAAAACCTATGTGGAAAAGGTCACACAGCCGTCTGACGAGTCACTTCCTGAAACGACATCCTCCGAAACGGATGCCCCCACGGAAACGGAATCCTCCACAGAAATGCAGACCACCGCAGAAACAGCCGCAGTGCAGACACTTCCTGCGGAACCCGATGCACCGACGGAAACAGAAACGACCGCTGCTTCTGCTGCTGATGTTCTTGAAGAAGCCGTGCGCGAGGCATTCACAGCGGACAGTGCACTGCTCGGCAGATGGGAATATGTGGACGGCTACGCATTCCGCTTCCGCGAGGACAGTGACGCGGATCTCCTTCTGGACTACACCAGCCTGCTGCATTTTGAGGATGGCAAACTGTTCTGGGATGGGGAGCTGTACCCGATGCAGATCGAGGAAAAGACGATCAGCGTTGTCAAAGACGGGAAGGTGCTCGTCCATCTCATTTCCGAGGACGCACTGAGCACGGACGATCTGCATGGCGTGTACACTGTCGGAAAGTGTGAATTGTATGATACACTTGCCGCAGGTGCGGAAAATGCCGAATTCAAGCTGGAAGCAGGCGAGGATTTCTGGATCATAAAGCCGGTGCAGTACAATACATTTGACGGCAAGCTCTACCTGCTGCAGGACGGCAGTGAGCTGGTCATGCCGTATTATATTGATGAGCAGGGACTTCACCTGACAGGGGAAACCGGTGAAGAAGATCTTCTGACACGCGCGGAGTGATCCGATGAAGCAATTCCATCTGCTCAGAGAATGTCTGCTTTCCGTGCCCGTTCTGCTGTTCGGGAACGTTCTCCTGTTCTGGTATCTGCGATCGGAGGGTGCGGTTGTTTTCCCTGTCTGCCTGACCGTCTTTCTGAGTCTCTGGTATCTGGGCACGCTCTGCCGCATTTACCGACGGCAGTCTGGCAGCCGCCGCCTTGCAGTGATCGCCCACGGACTGCGGCTTCTGCGCTGCGGCATGATCTGTTCGTTTGCAGAACCGCTTGTATATGCCGCCATCCTTCTGCATTCCCTGCCGCAAAACTGGACGGATGCAGCATGGC
>CALGTT010000025.1 GCA_937901485.1 uncultured Ruminococcus sp. | reverse complement strand
GATTAGCGACCTTCATTTGCTCTTCCAGCACGGGCATTCGTGCTGCGAAGTTGTTGTGCTTGTCCACCTTCTTTTCCAGCTGCTCAATGCGATAGTTTGTGAGCTTGCTGGAGACAAGGATGCCGCCAAGTGAGCCGCCGAGTGTCCCGACAAGGGACAGCGCGGCAACGATGATTTCAGTTGAGTTCATTGGTTTCTCCTTACTATTCCTGTTCTACGCCGTTTAAACGGTACACAGTACCATGATTTGCTGTGCGGATTACGTTGTATGCCGTATCGAGCTGCCCGAAGTGCGCGCCAAGCTCCAGCCGTGCAATGGTCTGTGTGGTGGAGTCTGCCGCAAATGTACAGGATTTCGCGGTGACAAGCACGTTCCCTGAGCAGTAGATGCCGCAGGCATTTGCAGATGTACTCGACAATCCGAACTCGCTGTTGGCGATAAGACCGCCCTGCGCGTCGCGAGCCTCCACGCAACAGCCGAGGTTCTGACTGCCTTCTGCCTGACGGAATCTGCATTTGTTGATATAGATATACGATCCTGTTTCCGCGCGGAGCGTACCGCGCGAAGCGGATGCCGTTGCGTTATCGCCCACCAAGTCGAGGTTGCTTAGCTTAAGAGACGTGTTCTCGAAATGCAGATTGCTGGTTGTGCTGGTCTGCTCAAAGGTGATCGTGTTGGTGTTGATGCTGTTCTGCTGTGTGCCTGTGATCTTGATTGTCGCGTTAAAAATGTACATCGTCGGGAGTGTAACATTCATCCCTGCGGGGAGCGTGATGTCGAGATAACATCCCGGATGCGCTGCCGCAAACTGCAGAGCATCGCGAACCTCCTGCTCGGCGGTTGCCGCAAAGGTACGCGACATGTTCTGCGCAGTATTCTGCAAAACGGAAATATCTGCTGCAACACTCTCGATCTCCCCGCGCAGACCGCTCTCCAACCCCGCGATCACCTGCTCCACTGCGCGGATCTTCGTGTCAACCTGCGGCGCGGTGTAGTAGTTCGACAAGTCAACGGACTCACCGCCCGTGCCTGTCTGCGCCGGAGTGTCGCGAAGTGCGATAAATTCGTTACAAAAGTACAAATCCGCACCGATTTGCGTGATGCGAGTGGTGTCCTGCGGGCTGCACGCAATAAAATAGATATCAGGGAAATACACAGGAGCTGAGGCGCAGGCTACGTTATAAATCTGCGTGTAGTAGTCGCTCTTTGCAAAACGATATGAGTAGGAAAGCGTTTCATAAGTTGACTGGGAGTCTGCAAAAATCGCGTAGTTTGAAGTGGAGTACGACCTCGCGACACAGCCCACACTTTCCACGCCGTCATATCGGATCGTTCTGCCGATAAACGTGTAGATTTCCGAGTATGCATCAGATCCAAATGCAATTCCGCAAGCAGTACAGACGATCTTCCACTGATACGCCGCATCACTCGTGGAGATGATATTGTGGCTCCTTGCGAACACACTTACAATGCGGCACATATCAGCCTTAAATCCGATGTAATTTTCCTCCGAGAGCCATAGCTGAAGCTCCCCGTTTTCCGAGGTTTCGATCTTTTTAAAACTCCAAAGCTCCTGCAATTTTTCCGCAAGGGATACCAATCCCTCGCCGATATAAGTCTGGATCATACTACACCTCCTGTACGTTCTCCTCTGTGCCCATCACACTGCCGAGCAGGGGGTGGGAGCGGAGGGATTCTGCGGAAAGTGACACGGCAGAGCCGGACTGCATCGGCATCGTGCCGAGATACAGCGTGAAATCCGACGCGCCAAGCACCAGATAAAGCTCATCTCCGGACTTCTTTGCAAGAGCGTAATCCTCCTCACTCATCACGCGCAAAGATGCCACATTCACACTTTTCAGCGCGTTTTCCGCAAGCTTCTGTACGTTGCCGTTGTACACGCCGATATCATACAGGTCATCCGGCTCCGGCTGTACAAGTTCAAAACGATCTGCCATAAGCCCCCCTATTCTACAAGCAGGAAATCCACCGCGTACCTCTCTCCGCCGTTGATCCCCTCACCGAACAGCTGGAGCAGGAGCACACCGTCCGCCGCGTTATACTGCGGTGCTACGCCGGCGGATGCGGAAATCTCGCTGTCCAGACCGCGCACGGATGCAAACACTTTGGGGGCTGCCCCACCGAAATGCACGCCTCTGACAAATGCGTAGCCGTGACCGTTGATGCTTGCTGTGATCTCTGCTGTACCTGTCAGCATGTTGGTCACACGATGGAATGCTGTCTCCATCTGTGCACCTTCGAATTCAGACTGATAAGCCATTATAATACCTCCGTTTCTTCCGTCTGCCCGCAGGCAGTCACATCGGCGGACAGACCGCCGTCAAAATGAAAGATAAGCCCCATGACTGGAATGCTGACTCTGCCGATCCTCGCCGATGTGTAATAGCGCAGATCGCCAAGGTCGCGCCGCGGATCGGCAAGGCGCTCGTGCACCTGTGCCGGTCTCCAGCGAAAGAACCGAAGCTCGTTCCAGAGCACATTCAGGCGTTCCTGTGTCATATAAGGGCAGGTGAACTCCATCGCATATGCGCCGTCAGGATCGCCGGCCGTCAGCGTGTTTTCCTCGCCGAGATAGCAGCGCATACCGGACAGAGAGACATCCGCCGCGGCAAGCTCCGGCTCATCCACTCTATCCGCATCAAATTCCGCACCGGCGCGGCTGACAAACATCGTCGTCAGCCTGCCGTCACGGTCGAGGACTGCGTTACCTCCGTACATTGCCGCGATCGCGCCGAGGATCTCGCGGCAGGTACTCCCCTCCGGTATCGCCGGAATGGTGAAGCTGAACTCCGCAGAAACAAGCAGCTCCCCTGCATCCGCAGTCAGAAGCTCTTCTGCATCCGATGTCAGAAGTGCGCCGCCGCTGACCGGGATCCTGCCGGAAATGCCAAGCTGCCGGAGAATGTCTTCCGTCACCGCACCGGCATCCGCAGGAAAGCTGATCGTGGGGACATAAACCGCATCCGCGCCGGAAAGTCTGTCATAAGCTGCGATCGTGGTCGTGCTGCCGGACAGCTTCACACTGCGGACGACATACTCACCCATCGGGATGTAGTACGCATCGAGCGGAACACCGTCAGGATCTTTCGTCCTGCCGAGCAGTGCGATCTCCCGATGCGTGAACATGGAAAGCTCCCTGTGCGACCACTGCGAAAGGCTTCGGTGCGTTGCGGGCTGTGTACGCTCTCCTGTGTGGTCGAGCAGATAGAGATAGAGCCGGAACACATCACTTTTGCGGACGCTCCGCGCTGTGTACAGGTCGATTTCAGCGCGTCGGGAGATCACGTCACCAATGTGCAGTGTCTCATCATCGCTCATGGTGTGCTCAATGGTCGCACGCCCCACATCCGAGCCGCTGACCGAGAAATGACCGAAATCAAGCAGCAGGCGGAACGTTCTGCTCGTGCGCATGATCGCCTGATTGACGGCATTGCTTACGATCTGATACATAACGTCCTCCTACTGTTCGATAAATTCCAGCGTGACACCGCTGTAATACGGGCGGCGTTTGTGCATATCAAACTGCCGCATGACATAGGTCGGATCGGCAGCATAGCAAATCATGGCGCGTGTACCGTCCTTCAGCGGAAAGCGCAGGGTATGCCAAGGATCGACCGCGGAAAGCAGGTCGAAGATCAACTGCATTTCCTCGTCAGAAAGCTGACTGTAGGTCACGCTGACAGTATATTTCACCGCGATGATATCGCCGACCATTTTACCCGTTGCCGTATTACGTCCGGCATTCTCCGACCAGATACGATTCGGCGTGACGGCAATGCCATCCCTTGCGGGAGTCGGCAGTTTCACGCCGTCGAGGATCAGTTCAGGTGTGTTCATGATTCTGATTTAGAATGGGGGATGCACGGCATGGGTGCACCTTGCGCTACGCGCAAGATGCCGCGCTTATCCCCCAAGCCCCCTTTCTATTCTGAATGGGGGATGCACGGCATACCTGTTGCCGCTTGCCGCAGGCAAAGGCAACGATTGCCAGCGGCGGTTCGCCGCCCCCCCTTTCTGGTTTACTGTCAGGTTCTTTTCTTTATGGATTTAGCGGATTCTTGCCAGTCATGCGGATGGATTCGTTGTTCTTGCGGATCACAGTCTTGTACACCGTCTTGCCGTCAAGCTTGACATTCAGATGGATGTCGCCGCCCTGCTGCGGCAGCTTCCGGCGGTTCATGACGTTCTCCAGTGCCCTCTCAATGGTGGACAGCGGAGACACGACCTCTGTTTCTCTGCGGTTGTCACCGAGGACAGCAAGGAATTCGCCGTAGTTCGCCGGAACGACTGTACCCGTTGCAAGACGCGGAATGGGTGGAATATCCACATATGCCATATTCAGCCCGAAGCTTGTACCGCCGACAATGGGGACGTGCTCAGGGATGTTGAAACTCAGAACGGAATTAAAGCCATCGACCAAGCCATTGAGCAGCGTTTCGATGTGGTAGCCCAGCGCATCCAGTTTGTCAAGCAGGGAGTTGACCCAATCCCGTGCACCGCTGCCAATGCCGTCCCAGATATCCTGCCAGTAGCCGCCCATACCGTCAAACACGCTTGTGATATTGTCGTAGCCGGCTTGGAACTGTTCTCTGAACCATCCGCCGACATCACCATTGGCAAAGGCGGTTTTCATGTCGTTCCAGACGGTTTCAAAATGGGATTTCGCGCCGCTGAATTTCTCCTTGATATTCGTCCAGCCGTCACCAAACTTCGTGCCGAGGTAGCTGTCCACCGTGGAGAATGCGCCCTCGATCTGGCTGTTCAGATCCTCAAACCACGTTCCTGTGCCGGAAAATGCATCCCTGACGTTGCTGTATGCCTGCGTGAATTTTGTGCTGAACCAGCTGGGGGCGTTGCTGAACGCGGACTTGATGCTGTTCATCCTGCCCTCTCCCTATGTGATCCCCATTTTCTCCGACGAGCCTTCTGAGCGTGTGCAGATCTCCTCTGCCCTCTCTGCCCTGACGCTGGTCACCATGATCCTCTTCGCGATTTGTACAGTTGTGGTAGGACTCATG
>CALGTT010000024.1 GCA_937901485.1 uncultured Ruminococcus sp. | reverse complement strand
TTCCATCGGCAGGGCATTTGAGATGTTCCCCCTTGCATTCGCGCTGAGTGTGGCAGACATGGAGGCGACCTATTATCTGGAGGGCAGTCAGTAATCTGCCATCCTGTTGACAATACAGCAAACGACACATCACAAATCACATAATTTTAAAGGAGTAATTGTTATGAATTGGTACGATAACGCGATCATGTATCACATCTATCCGCTGGGCTTCTGCGGTGCGCCGAAATGGAACGAGGGCGGCGAGCCGGTGAACCGTCTGGAGAAGGTGCTGGAATGGATTCCGCATTTCAAGGAAATGTGTGTGGATGCGGTCTACTTCGGCCCGGTGTTCGAATCCGTGGAGCATGGCTATGATACTACGGACTACAAGATGATCGACCGCCGTCTGGGTGACAATGCGATGTTCAAGCGCATCTGCGATGCCCTGCACGAAAACGGCATCCGCATCATTGTTGACGGCGTGTTCAACCATGTCGGCAGAAAGTTCTGGGCGTTTACGGACGTACAGCAGAACGGACAGAATTCCCGCTATTGCAGCTGGTTTCAGAACCTGAATTTCGGCGGTCAGAGTCCCTGCGGCGATCCGTTCTGGTATGAGGGCTGGCACGGTCACTATAATCTTGTCAAGCTCAACCTCCAGAATCCGGAGGTCTGTGATCACCTGCTGGATGCGGTGAAATACTGGATGGAGGAATTCAAGATCGACGGCATCCGTTTTGATGCGGCGGACTGCATTGACTTCAATTTCTTCAAGCGCATCCGTCACTTCTGCAAGAGCCGCAACCCCGAATTCTGGCTGATGGGCGAGATCATCCACGGCGACTACAACCGCTGGGCAAATCCGGAAATGCTCGATTCCGTGACGAACTATGAATGCTACAAGGGCATCTGGTCCTCCCACAATGACAAGAATTTCTATGAGATCGACTATTCCATCAATCGTCAGTCGGGAGCAAACGGCGGCATTTACAGCAACATCAACCTCTACACCTTTGTGGATAACCATGATGTGAATCGTCTGGCAAGCACGGTAACGGATCAGCGGTATCTCTCCACCTGCTACACACTGATGTACACCATGCCCGGTATTCCGTCCATTTACTATGGCAGTGAATACGGCATCCGCGGCATTCACGAGAACAATTCCGATGACGGTCTGCGGCCGTGTCTGGATCTGAACGCGATGCAGAACGAGAACACGGAGCTGTACCGCCATATCGTGAAGCTCGGCAGGATCTACAAGGCATATCCGGCACTGCGCACGGGCAGATATCACACGCTTCAGATCCGCAACCGGCAGATCCTGTTCAGCAAGGAGCTGGACGGTCAGACGGTGTATGTGGCACTGAATCTGGATGACCAGCCGTTTGACATGCAGTTCGGCACACATTATGACAGGCTTGTGGACGCAGTCAGCGGCAATGGCGTGCATGTAGAATACGGCAACGCGTTCATTCACATGGAACCGCATTCTTCCATGATCCTTGTGCATGACAACATCGTCAATAACGCGCCGGAGGAAAAGCCGGCAGAGATCGCAGTGCCCCGTGAGGTGCATGAGGGCGAGCGTTACCGCCATTTCAAGGGCGGTGTGTACACGGTCATTGCGGTGGCAACGCACACAGAAACGATGGAGGAAATGGTCGTTTATAGAAGTGATGAAAACGGCTCTGTCTGGGTAAGACCGAAGTCCATGTTCCTGGACAAAAAGGGCGATACGGACAGATTTGTGAAGATCGACTGATAAAAACCAAATGCCCCTGCAGTCATATGCAGGGGCATTTTTTAGAACAGATTCAGCAGAACCTCCTTGACGGATTCCGGTACATTGCCGCTTTCACAGATGATGTCAGGCTTCATATGTTCACAGGGATAGAGGAACTCTGAAGAATAGGCAAACTGCTGCTGTAAAATGCAGGATGCGCCGGTTTCGGTGTTTTCGATTTCAAAGCTGACAAGATATGTCCAGCGGTTTACGTCCGTATCAAATCCGTCATGGCGCATGGTTTCATTCACGATCTGCCAGCCGTCCGCACGGAGGGGACGCAGCTTTTCCGCAAACTTGTCCCAGTAGTTTTCCGCTGATCCGCCGATGCCGGCAGGGGTAAATCCCTCCCCGTCCTCCTTATGAATCGTTTTCTGCCGCAAAGCAGTATAAAAATCCAGATCGAATCCATTCATCGGAAGCACCGCGGAGGTGAAAGCAGGCATGATCTCCGCTGTTCTTTCTACGTCCCACTCATATTCCTCCGTGATCTCGTACTTGCCGTCTGTGACCTGCGAAAATGTCATGGTCAGCAGGAGCGAGTCATTTTCATAGAATTCATACATATAGGTCGGAGCATATGTGCTTTCCGTACCGGCAAAGGACGGCATGATCACTTCCGTCATGTTAATTGCACGGACTTCAATGTCCTTGTCCTCAAAGTAATATTCATACGCCGCATCCATGCCATTCTTAAGCCACCCATGATACGTTTCAGCAGTCGTTTCACCGTCGGCAATCTGTTCGATGCTGTGTACCAGATAATACTCGTCCATCTGGAGTGCCATCACGTCAAGGAGTGCCTGCGTATTGCCTGCCGCAAGTTCCTCGCATACCTGCAGAAGATCGGGATTTTCTGCTTTCTGCATCATTTCCGCCGCTCCATGTTCCGGCTTGAGGAAGTAAACGCCTGCCCCGCCGAGTACGCCGCCGGCGATCAGAGAAATCAGGGATACTGCGATGATTGTTTTGTTTGTTTTTGTCATATGCACCATTCCTTTCATCTGGGTTGTTTCATCCCGTTTGTAAGGTTAGTGTCATCAGAATATATTTTGTTACAAAAAATTCATAAAAAATTTATTTTATGTCAAAAAGATGCAGTACCATTTCTTTGACTTCTGCTGATACATTGTCCGTACTGCTGATGATGGACGCTGTTTCTTCTTCTGTCGCATAGAAGCTGTAGTCATAGCAGATAAAACGCTGTTCCATCATGCAGCTTTCCTCTGTTTCAGGATTTTCAAAGACAAACCACACCTTATACAGCCAGCGTCCCTTTTCTTCATCATAGGCATCAAGATAATCGTTCTGAACATACTTATTACCGTACTTATCTTTGAAAATGTTGTAAATGCGGAGTGTTTCATTTCTAACAAC
>CALGTT010000023.1 GCA_937901485.1 uncultured Ruminococcus sp. | reverse complement strand
TGCCGGCAGCAAGCTGACAAAGGCACAGGAGCTGGGACTTTCCATTCTCAGCGAATCCGAATTCATCACAAAATTGGGAACGGTATGAAAACTATGAACATCGACATTCCGCATATTGCAAAGCTTGCCGCGATCCGCGTGGAGGAAAGTGAACTTCCGCGTTTGCGGCAGGAGATGGAGGCGATGCTTTCCATGGTGGAGCATCTTCCGGAGATGACGGCAGAACGGAAGCTCGATCCGCAAAATATCATGGAGCTTCGCGCAGATTTCGTCAGGGAAAGTGGTTTGACACAGGCGGAGCTTTTACAGAATGCTCCCGCTGTCCATTCAGGCTGTCCGATCGTTCCGCAAACCGTGCAGGAGTCAGGATCATGAAGCTATATCAGAAAACCGCCGCACAGCTTTCTGCAATGCTCCGGAACAAGGAATGCAGTGCAGTCGAGCTGCTCCGTGAGGTGCAGGCACGGATCACCCATACAGAGCCGGATATCGGCGCATATCTGACATTATCGGAGGACTGCATGGCACAGGCACGGGCAGTGGATGAGGCGCGTGCAAGAGGAGAACAGCTCCATCCGCTGGCAGGCATCCCCATTGCTGTTAAAGACAATATTTCCACAAGGGGACTGCGCACTACCTGCGCCTCCCGAATGCTGGAGCACTACACGCCGCCCTATGATGCCACTGTCATCCGGAAGCTCAGGGATGCCGGTGCGGTCATCCTCGGCAAAACCAATATGGACGAGTTCGCGATGGGTTCAAGTACGGAAACTTCGTACTTCCACCCGACGCGCAATCCGCATGATACAGCCCGTACTGCCGGCGGTTCTTCCGGGGGCAGTGCCGCAGCAGTCGCATCCGGTGAAGCCATCCTCGCGCTCGGCTCGGATACGGGAGGCTCCGTCCGTCAGCCGGCAGCCTTCTGCGGTGTGGTCGGACTCAAGCCCACCTACGGCAGTGTGTCGCGCTATGGGCTGATTGCCTATGCGTCTTCCTTCGACCAGATCGGTACATTCAGCCGTAGTGTACGCGATGCTGCCATGCTCACGCAGCTCCTCTGCGGTCACGACCCGATGGATGCAACCAGTGCACAGCGGAGCTATCCCGATTTTGCAGCGGAGCT
>CALGTT010000022.1 GCA_937901485.1 uncultured Ruminococcus sp. | reverse complement strand
GGCGATCGCGATCCTCTCCGATCTGACACCGAACCGCTTTGCCCTTCTCGTTGCCTCTGGCGACAGCTCCGCCCTGACAAAGGTCAAGGGCGTGGGAAAGAAATCCGCAGAGCGCATCGTGGTCGATCTGAAAGATATGCTTGCCAATACCAACCCTGCAATGCAGGCGATGCCTGCCGCCGGCAATGTGTCCGGAACGGACAATTTGTCCGAGGCACTTGCTGCATTGTGCGTCCTTGGCTACCATCAGGAGGAGGTCATGCCCGTGCTTCTCCGACAGAGCGAGGATCTTTCCGCTGAGGAACTCATCCGTCTGACCCTTCGTGAAATGGGAAGACGAACGAAATAAACCAGCCAAACTATCTATTTGGAGGAAACAGCTATGAATCTCGACGAATTATTAAAAGCCGCCATTAATGATCCTTCCAAGCGTTCCGTATTTTTACAGACGCTCATCCGCAGTGACATCTATGTGATCTGCAAGAATCCTGTGAAGCACGGTGAGAATAATGAGGGCGTGCAGATGGATCTGATCACCATTCAGAATCCGGAAGGCGATCTGTTCATTCCGTTTTTCACCAGCCGCCGCGCACTCCAGCAGTTTGCAAAGCGTTATGTCGAATGCTACAAGCTCAACTGCCTGCGCTTTTTTGACCTCATCCAGAATGCATCTGCTGTGCTCAACCCCAATTCCTACGGCAAGGAATTCAGCTCACCGGAGATCAAGAGCATCCTGATGATCGCCAGAAATCTCCACATCAAGGCGATCTCCTATAACGAGGCAGAAACCATTACTTATCGTATGCCGCAGCGTTCGCTCTCCCATATCACAAGGGCGGCAAACAAGTTCTTTGCCAAGCAGCCGAACGTTGACCGTGCATTCATCATGGAGATGACACGCGGCAGCGAAAAGCCGCAGGTGCTCATCATCGTTGATATGATCGGCAATACCCGCAAGCTGTTCGTGCCGCTTGCAAGACATCTTTCCCCCTCACTCAAAAGCGGCGATCACCTGTGCTTCCTCAGCTATGAACAGGCAAACGCACGCAAGGCGGTTGAGGAGGTCATCCCATTCTATACCAGAAAGAAGCGATTTTTTGAGAAATAAACCACTTGATCGGGAGGCAGTCATATGATTGAAACAGCAGATTTTTCCGCAGAAAACAGACTTGTCTCCCCGATAGAGTCGCAGGAGGACTACATTCTGGAAAAAGGTCTGCGTCCGCAGACACTTGCCGAATACATCGGTCAGGATAAGGTCAAGGAGAATCTTGCCATCTACATCGAAGCGGCAAAGCGGCGCGGCGAAGCACTCGACCATGTGCTGCTTTACGGTCCGCCCGGACTTGGCAAGACCACGCTTTCCGCGATCATTGCCCATGAAATGGGTGTCAACCTGCGCATCACCACCGGCCCGGCAATCGAACGCCCCGGTGATCTTGCTGCGATCCTGACCAATCTTTCCCCCGGTGATGTTCTGTTCATTGACGAGATCCACCGTCTGAGCCGTGCCGTAGAGGAGATCCTGTATCCGGCACTGGAGGATCACGCCATTGACATCATGGTCGGGAAAGGTCCGTCCGCGCGTTCTCTGCGCGTGGATCTGCCGGAATTTACGCTGGTCGGTGCGACCACGAGAGCCGGACAGCTCTCTGCGCCGCTTCGCGACCGATTCGGCGTGGTACAGCGTCTGGAGCTGTACAGCCCTGAACAGCTTGCGGACATCGTGCGCCGCAGCAGCATGATCCTCGGCATCCCCTGCACCACGGACGGTGCACTGGAGATCGCCGGCAGATCGAGGGGCACACCGCGAATCGCCAACCGCCTGCTCAAGCGTGCGCGTGACTTTGCGGATGTCATCGGTGACGGAAAGATCACCGAGGAGATCGCCAGAATTGCACTGGACAGACTGGAGATCGACCATCTCGGACTTGACAGCATCGACCGCAGGATGCTCGACATGATCATCCGCGGCTACGGCGGCGGCCCTGTGGGACTCGAAACCCTTGCGGCCGCGCTCGGTGAGGAGGCTGTCACGCTGGAGGATGTGTGCGAACCCTTCCTGATGCAGCTTGGCTTTTTGTCGCGAACGCCGCGCGGACGCTGTGTGACGCGGCTTGCTTACGAACACCTCGGCTATCCGGTCACATCGGATGCCGGTGCAGCGGATCAGCTTCCGCTGATAGATTAAGGCAGCACCGCGCAAAGACCGCCTGACGGCTTTGTGCGTGTTCTGTTTAAAATTACAGTTTAAGGAGTTAATTACTATGGGTAGACTATTCGGTACAGATGGAGCAAGAGGCATTGCAGTTACAGAACTGACATGTGAGCTTGCTATGCAGATCGGCAGAGCTGCTGCACTTGTCCTGACAAAGCACTCCAGCCATCGTCCGAAAATTCTGATCGGCAAGGACACCAGAATTTCTTCCGATATTCTGGAAGCCGCAATGTGCGCAGGCATCTGCTCCGTTGGCGCGGATGCGGAGATCCTCGGCGTTGTGCCGACTCCGGCAGTGGCATACCTTGTCAGAAAATACAATGCGGATGCGGGCGTGATGATCTCTGCATCCCACAACAGCGTGGAATTCAACGGCATCAAGCTGTTTTCCTCCACCGGCTACAAGCTCTCCGATGAGATCGAAGCGGAGATCGAGGCTCTGATCCTCGATACCCCCGAAAAGGTACAGCTCGTCAGCGGCACAGAGGTCGGCAGGATCACACATTCCGACACTGCGGCGGAGGAATATATTTCCCATATTGCCGAAAGCATTCAGACAAAGCCCACAGGTCTGCGCGTGGCACTTGACTGTGCAAACGGCAGTTCTTCAGCAACGGCAAAGGAGCTGTTCACAAGACTCGGCGCGGAGGTTCTGCTGATCCACGCAGAGCCGGACGGAACAAACATCAACAAGGACTGCGGTTCCACACATATGGAAGACCTGATGGAATTTGTGGTTGCCAACAAGTGTGACATCGGTCTTGCCTTTGACGGTGACGCGGACAGATGTCTTGCCGTGGATGAAACCGGTGAGCTGGTGGACGGCGATAAGCTCATCGCCATTGCTGCAAAGGCTTACAAGGAGCAGGGCAGACTGAAAAAGGATGCTGTCGTGGTAACGGTCATGTCCAATCTGGGCTTTACATACTTTGCCAAGAAGCACGGTATCAAGATGATCACTGCCAATGTCGGCGACAGATATGTGCTGGAAAAGATGCTTGACGGCGGGTATAATATCGGCGGTGAGCAAAGCGGACATATCATCTTCCTCGATGAAGCAACCACCGGCGACGGTCAGCTTTCCGGCGCGAAGATCTTAGAGATCCTCAAGGCACAGGGCTGCAAAATGAGCGAGCTGGCAAGCGTTATGGATAAGTTCCCGCAGGTGATGATCAATGTCAAGATCCCCAACAGCCGCAAGGAGAACTGGAAGAATGACAGTGAGATCACAAATCTCATTGACCGCAAGGAACAGGAGCTGGGCGATGCAGGACGCATCCTCGTGCGTGAAAGCGGTACAGAGCCGCTGATCCGTGTCATGATCGAGGGCAGGGATTTCAATCAGATCAATGCAATGGCAATGGAAATTTCGGATAAGATCCATGAGAGAGTAAGCAGATAAGGAGAGAATGGATTGAGAGCAGCAAGAAACTGGAAAGCATACCGTGTCATAGATACTTCTGACGGCGAAAAGCTGGAGATCTGGAACGGGGTGAGTCTGATCCGCCCCGATCCGCAGGTCATCTGGAAAACGCCGAAAACCGCAAAGCTCTGGTCACAGGCGGATGCACGCTACCACCGCAGCAGCAGCGGCGGCGGCAAATGGGAATTCCATGCAAAGCTTCCCGAAAAATGGGAGCTGCCCTATGGCGACCTGAAATTCCAGATCCGTCCGACGGGCTTCAAGCATACCGGACTCTTTCCGGAGCAGGCAGTCAACTGGGATTTTATGGACGGACTCATCCGCAGTGCCGGACGGGAGATCAGCGTCCTGAATCTCTTTGCCTATACGGGCGGTGCAACGCTTGCCTGTGCCAATGCCGGCGCATCGGTATGCCATGTGGACGCGTCCAAGGGCATGGTGCAGTGGGCAAGGGAAAATGCCGCATTATCGGGCTTGCAGGATAAGCCCATCCGCTGGATCGTGGATGACTGTGAGAAATTCACCCAGCGTGAAATCCGCCGCGGCAAGAAATACGATGCCATTATCATGGATCCGCCCAGCTACGGCAGAGGGCCGGGCGGCGAGGTCTGGAAGCTCGAAAACTGCATCTTTGACCTCGTGAAAAGCTGTGTGGATGTCCTGAGCGACAAGCCACTGTTCTTCCTCATCAACAGCTATACCACGGGACTTTCCCCGTCCGTCATGGGCTATATTCTCGACAGCCTGCTGACGAAGAAGTACGGCGGACATGTGTATTTTGACGAGATCGGTCTGCCCGTGGAGGAAAGCGGCATGTGCCTGCCCTGCGGTTCTACCGCAGTCTGGTGCAGCCATGATGCAGGCGAGGCGTTCCGATGAGCGCGATCGTAGAGGCGAAGAACCTCATTTTCCGCTATCAGGAAACAACGGAGGACGGCACACTGCAAAAGCAGGAAACGCCCGTTCTCAGGGATATTTCCCTTTCCGTGGAAAAGGGCAGCTTTGTGGCAGTGCTCGGACACAACGGCAGCGGCAAGTCCACCTTTGCCAAGCATATCAATGCTATTCTTGTCCCCGATGAGGGCAAAATGTATGTGGACGGCATGGATACCGCGCAGGAGGACAATCTTTTTGCGATCCGCCAGAAAGCCGGCATGGTGTTCCAGAATCCGGATAACCAGATCGTTGCGACCATTGTCGAGGAGGATGTGGCATTTGCGCCGGAAAACCTCGGCGTTGCGCCGGAGGAGATCCGGCAGCGCGTGGACGATGCCCTGAAAGCCGTCAAGATGTACCATTACCGCAAGCACGCGCCGACACAGCTTTCCGGCGGACAGAAACAGCGCGTTGCCATTGCCGGAGTCATCGCCATGCAGCC
>CALGTT010000021.1 GCA_937901485.1 uncultured Ruminococcus sp. | reverse complement strand
CAGCCTTTGCCACTACAGGAGCAGCACCTGTACCGGTACCGCCGCCCATACCTGCGGTGATAAATACCATATCTGCGCCCTTGAGTGCGGATGCGATCTCCTCAATGTTCTCCTCCGCGCTGTGCTTGCCGACTTCCGGCTTGTTGCCTGCGCCTCTGCCCTTTGTCAGCTTTGCGCCGATCTGGATGCGGGTAGCAGCCTTGGAATTGTTCAGAGCCTTTGCATCTGTATTAATTGTTACATATTCAATATCACTCACACCGGAATCTACCATGCAGTTGAGCGCGTTTCCGCCGCCGCCGCCAACACCGATTACTTTAATATTAACCTCCGGGTCAAATGCTTCTTCATAGATGAAGTCCGTCATTATAGTTCCTCCTACCAGCTTTTATTTCCATGTAAAAACACTAAATATCTCACCAGATACCAATACACAGTATTATTTTATCACATTCCGGTGGATTTTGCAATAGTTTTTTGACAAAATTTCTTTTTTTCCTAATCACACAACTTAAGCCACGGTTTTTAGTGCGTTTTTAACAAAACTGCACATAAACATTTATTCGAATTGCGTGGTTTCTGTCACAGGGTTGCCCAGTTCATCATTCATTGCCTCCGTGATCTCCTCGACATTCTGCTTGCCGGCTTCCACATCCGCCTTATTGCGGAAGGAACACTGGTTTGTACCGATCATAGTCAGGTAGCCCTCCTTATCCGCAGGCTGCTTGCTGATGATGTGCTGCGCGAAGTCGATCTTGTATCCGATCTCATCCCACGTTCCCATATCAAACTCGATGCGGTTGTCGAAGTTCACGAGGATGTTGTGCGCTTCTGTCATATCCACAGAAACGATCGGTGCTTCAAGTGCCTTCTCATTGATGATGTCCATGAACGACTTGAGGATCCTGTCATCACGCTCACGTTCGGAGGTGAGCCATGTTCCCACCTTCGGTTCAAACGGTGTATAGCCCTTGATGTTTACAAGTCCTTCCTGCGGATCCATGCCGTCCGAAAGGATCTTTCCGTATTTGCTGACGACGAGCGTCCCGAAGCCGTATTCTACATTATAAGTCGGCTCACATTTCTTGACATGGATCACCAGCGTATCCGGAAACTGACGGGAGATCTCGATCTCCTCCACATAGATCAGACTTGCCAGCGCGCGTTCCTCCGCGGCTTTGATATCCGTACGCACCATGTTGTCACCGGCGGCAATGCCGGTCGCCTCAGCGATCTCCTGTGCGGTGTACATTTTCGCATCACCGGTCACTTCGATCTGCTGGATATTGAACATCACCGTCATGGAAAGCGTGACAATGACACCGACTGCCAGAATAACGACCACAAGGGCATACATGGCATAGCCGCGCCGCCTTCGCCGGATACGGCGGAAATTTGTTTCATGAGCCATGCTGGTTTTTTCTACATCTCTCATAGGTTCTCCCCTTTTCTACACTCTGATAATCTCCGCACCGACCTGACGAAGCACCTGCTCCGGACTGTCATAGCCCCTGTCGATGTGATGGATCTCTGTAATGACCGTTTCGCCCGATGCGCAGAGTCCTGCGATCAGCATTGCCGCACCGCCGCGCAGATCGGTCGCCTCCACTGCTGCGCCATGCAGTCCGCGCACACCGCTGATCACAGCCGCGCGTCCTGCTGTCCGGATGTCCGCACCCATTTTCACGAGGGCATCCACATGGCGGAAGCGGTTTTCAAAAATCGTTTCCTCTACAACGGTCGTACCGTTTGCGCAGCAAAGTGCCGCCATCAGGATCGCCTGCGCATCCGTAGGAAATCCGGGATACGGCATGGTTTTGAGCATCCGCACCGCACGCAGGGGCGTTCCGGCATGGAAAAAAATACTGTCCGCACCCGTGCTCATCCGGCAGTTCATTTCTTCAAACACATCCAGAATACTTTCCATATCCGGAGCACTGACCTGCCGCAGGTGCAGCTCGCCGCCTGCCGCCGCTGCAGCCGCAAGCCATGTAGCTGCCACGATGCGGTCGGGCATGATCCGGTATGTACAGCCGTGAAGCTGCTTCACACCCTGAATGACGATCGTACCCGTTCCCTCACCGGCGATCTTCGCGCCGCAGGAACGGAGGAATTTTGCAAGATCAACAATTTCCGGCTCACGCGCGGCATTGCTGATGGTAGTCTCCCCCTTTGCAGTAACAGCGGCAAGGAGGATATTTTCCGTTGCGCCCACGGATGGAAACTGCAAATGGATCTTCGCACCGCGCAGACCGTTGGGCGTGGTGCAGTGCAGGATACCATTTTCCTCGTGGATCCTCACACCCATCCGCCGCAGTGCCTGCAAATGCAGGTTGATCGGGCGCGGGCCAAGCTCACAGCCGCCGGGATAGCCGAGGGGACACGCCCCCATTCTGCCCAGAACAGCACCGAGAAAAATAATGGATGAACGCATTTCGCACATGAACTGCTCCGGAATCTCGGAGGAATGCATTCCATGCGCATCCACAGTCACTGTATTCCCCTGAATACTGCACCGGCAGCCAAGATTGGTCAGGATCCTGCACGCGGCAAAGACATCCGACAGACGCGGACAGTTTTCGAGCCAGCTCGTACCATCACAGAGCAGCGCAGCCGCCGCAATGGGCAATGCGCTGTTTTTCGCGCCCTGCACGGAGATCTCGCCCTCCAGATGCCTGCCGCCCTGTATCACTAATTTCTGCATATACGCCACTCCTTTCTATCATCATTCTATGACAGAAAGGCATTTGCGTGCGCAGATTCATTTCTTTTTCAGCAGACTCTCCACAACGCCCCAGATGCGTTCTTCTGTGTCGCTGACAGCGAGGGATGCGGCGTTCTGTGCCATGCTCCGGAGCTTTGCACTGTTATTGTACAGAGCCTCAATGCGGGAAATAACATCCGCCGAGGTGACATCCTTCTGCTCAATGACGATCGCCGCGCCCGCTTTGCCAAGCACGTTGGCATTGTGGAACTGGTGATTTCCGGTCACGATCGGGGACGGGATGAGGATGGAGGGCTTGCCGAGTGCTTCCAGCTCTGCGAGCACGGACGCACCGGAACGGCAGACCACGAGATCAGCCGCTGCCATGCAGGTATCCATGTCATTGATGTACTCACTCACGCGGATGCGGCTGTTTTTCATGGGAATGCCGTACTCCTGCATTTTCTGCGGGAAGGTATCCCTGCCCATGCCGCCGTAGCCGTGGATATGATTGATTGCAAGCCCCTTGGAGGTATGCCATCTGAGCACCTCTGCCATTGTGTCATTGATGCAGCCCGCGCCGAGGCTTCCGCCGAACGAGAGGATGCAGAAGCTGTCATCAAAGCCCAGCTCCGCCCTTGCCTGTGCACGGGATTTCTGCTTCAGCTCCGCACGAACGGGAAGTCCGGTGACGGTATACTTCAGATCCTTGTCGAAATACTGCAGTGCCTCCTTGACCGTGAGCATGACATGATCGACCTCTTTGGCAAGGAGCTTATTGGTCACACCGGGGAACGCATTCTGCTCATGGATGGCAGTGGGAATGCCCATTTTCGCCGCCATGCGGATGATCGGGCCTGCGACATAGCCGCCCGTGCCGATGGCAATGTCGGGCTTGAATTCACGGATGATCTGCTTGGCGCGTCTGCCGGAATTTGCCAGATACCAGACTGCCTTTGCATTGCGCCCGATGTTTTCAAGGGTAATCCTGCGCTGAAATCCTGCAACTTTAATCGGGGCAAGCTTGTAACCAGCCTGCGGTACAAGCTTTGCTTCCATGCCGTTGGGCGTGCCTGCAAAGAGGAATTCTGCATCGGGGCAGTGCGCTTTGATAATGCCGGCAATGGCAAGCGCGGGGTTGATATGTCCGCCCGTGCCGCCGCCTGCGAGAAGTACTTTCATAATATCACCTTTCTTTCAGATCAGGCGTTCTGCCGGAATTCCGGCTCAGGAGATGCCGGCTTTGCAGCGGGCTTCGTCCGTTCGCCGAGCACATAACGCTGTCTGGAAACATTGAGTACGATGCCCATCTGCATGAGCTGCATGATGAGCGCGGTGCCGCCGTAGCTGAAAAACGGCAGGCTGATACCGGTATTCGGCACAAGACCGCTGACAACTGCCATATTGATGAATGCCTGCAGACCGATCTGAAGGGTAAAGCCGATGGTGATCAGCATACCGAAGCGGTCGCGTGCTTTTGAAGCAATATGGAAGCCTTCTACGACCAGCAGCACGAACAGAAGAATGACAGTGATCGCGCCGATCAGTCCCAGCTCCTCGCAGACAACGGCAAATACAAAGTCGTTCTCCGCTTCGGGGAGGTAGAGGTATTTCTGACGGGATTCACCCAGTCCGAGTCCGAGCGGGCCGCCCGAACCGATGGCGATGAGGGACTGTCTTGCCTGCCATGTGCCGGCAAGGTCTTCGCTTTCAAAGGGATGCAGCCATGTGCTGATTCGAGTGCCGAAATAATTATATTTTTCAACAACGGTCTTATACACGATCACACCGACAAGAGCTGCACCGGCGAACATCGCGGCAATGAGCAGATGCCAGAATCTCGCGCCGCCGATGAAGATCAGAACGATGCCGATCATACAGATCAGAAGGGTACAGGACAGATGGGGCTGGAGCATGAGGAGTCCTGCAATGATCGCAAGGAGCACCATGAACGGGAAGATGCCGTAGGCAGCTTTTTTCATACGATCATAGTTTTTGTCGATCAGGTAGGCAAACAGAATAACGACCGCGAATTTCGCCAGCTCCGATGGCTGGAAGGTCGTAAAGCCGAGGTTGATCCACCGCTTACAGCCCGTGCCGAGATCCGTACCGATGAACATGACAAGTACCAGCAATACCACGCTGGAAACATAGGCAGTCAGTGCGACTGCGCCGCGCTGGAAAATGCGGTAATCGAGAAAGGACATAATGAACATGGCAACCAGTCCCACGCCGGCAAAAATGACCTGTCGGAACGCGTAAAAGTAGCCGTCCTTTCCTTCATCAATGGCAATGGCATAGCTTGCCGAAAACA
>CALGTT010000020.1 GCA_937901485.1 uncultured Ruminococcus sp. | reverse complement strand
CGCCCTCAACAAAATCGACAAAGGGGGTGGGGTGACGGAAGGGGAGTGCAGAGGGGAAACCAGAGGGGCAGGGGGAAATGTCGATTTTGCAACAGTGCATTTCCGCTTCAGAATGCCTTTCAGTGCTTTGTTTTTCCCCCTGCCCCTATGGTGTCCCCTTTGCATTTTCGAGGGAAAGTGAACAATGATAGGGAAATGGGCAGGAGAACGGTGAACGAACCGAATATCCGACATTCCCCCACCAATACACATGAAAGGCAGAAAAAACATGATAGCACTTGGATGCGACCACGCAGCATGTGGTCTGAAAAACGCTGTCAAGGCATATCTTGACGAAAAGAACATCCCCTACATCGACTGCGGAACAGAAGAAGGCGTTCCCTGCGATTATCCGGATATGGCAGAAAAGGTCTGCCTGAAAATCACAAGCGGTGAAGCCGAAAAGGGCATTCTCCTGTGCGGTACGGGCATCGGCATGAGCATGGCGGCAAACAAGATCAAGGGCATCCGTGCCGCATGTGCAAGCGACTGCTTCTCCGTGAAGTATACCCGTCTGCACAACGACTGCAATGTCCTCTGCATGGGTGAGCGCGTGGTCGGCTATGGTCTGGCTCTGGAACTCGTGGAGCTGTTCCTCAGCACTGAATTTGAGGGTGGCAGACACCAGCGCAGAGTGGATCTCATTACTGCACTCGAACAGAAGTAACGAAAGGGGGGCTGCCCATGCAGCACTACCAGAACCTCGTCCGCGTCAACGGACATGACATGAATGTATTCATCACCGGAAACGGCACAAAAACCATTGTGTTCCTCGCCGGTGCAATGGTCACTTCTCCCATCCTTGAATACAAGCCCCTCTGGGAAAAGCTCACTGCGGATTTCCGCGTCGTGATCCTCGAAAAGGCTGGCTATGGCTATAGTCAGGGCAATACCGGTGCGCCCCGTGATGTGAAGAACATGACGGATGAAAGCCGCCAAGCCCTTGAAAAAGCCGGCATCCAGCCGCCCTACTGCCTCGCACCCCATTCCTATTCCGGTCTGGAGGCGGTCTATTGGGCATCGCAGTATCCCGCCGAGGTCGAATGCATTCTCGGACTCGATATGGTCACACCGCCCTTTGCCCTCAAGCAGGATGCGGAGATTCCAGCCGAAAAGAAAACGCGCATGGCTTATGCACAGAGCCAGACGCTTGCACGGATGCAAGGCTCGAAATTCCGGCAGAAGCTCTATTCTGCGCTGTTTTTCAAAAAGTCCGCGCTCTGGAAAAGCGGCTGTCTGAATGATGCGGAGCGCGAAGAATACAAACGCCTGTTTTTCGGGAATGTCTGCCATTCGGAAATGATTGCAGAACAGGCGAAATCCACGCAGAATGCAAGGGATGCGGCAGATGCCGACCTCAGCGGCATTCCGGCACTGCTGTTCATCAGCGATATGAACGCGCGGCTGAAACATGCTTCATGGAAGGAAGAAAATACTGCCTATGCAAAGCAGATGGGCTGGCAGGTGCGGGACGCAAAGTCCCACCAGCTCTATGCCGATCAGCCCGACGAGATCGCGGCGGCATGGCGCAAATTCACAGGAATATAGTAAAAAAACAGCTCTGCACGAAACCCTGTGCAGAGCTGTTTGCTGTTACTTTTCTTCCACTGCCTTGACCGCTTCAGCGGGATCAGCCATGCCGAAGATCACCTTCATCAGAGCGTCACTGTAACGCTCCATTGCGATGACATTCAGATAGAGCAGAAAACGGATCTGTTCATATGCTGGAACTGTCTCGCCGGCAAAGTGCGTGGTCTTGAAGCGGATCTCACCATCGTTGAAGTCCATTTCAAAATTACCGTGTACCATACCATAATTGGCTCTTGTGATGAATTCTGCTGCTGCTGCCTTCGTGTCGTCATCTGCGCTGAACGGCAGAATGGACAGAATCGTAAAACCATCTTTTTTGACATTGAACCAGATCTTTGCACTCTTTGCCTTGCTTTTCAGTGAAACGCCGCAGGAAATGGCACCGTGATCTTCGTGTGTCTCGTATTTCCAGTCATCCAGCTGGAGGAAATTCTCGATTGCTTCCCAGATTGCTGCCGAATAGTTGTTTGTCATAATGAACACTCCTTTTATGGTATTGTAATGTACTGATTCACCTTTAGTTAGTACTATTACTATACTTAGTATACCATATCTGTCGGGATTTGTCAAGAGCTAATTCCAATTTTTTTACAGAAGAAACGTCTGGTTCAGTTCGTTTCGCCACATTTGCCAAAAACCGACACCCGCATCACTGCATTTTGCCCAAAAATTTCCCTTGACAAGTGTCGGATAATGTAGTATAATAGAATTGCAGCAAATGCTGTGACCTTATCAAGAGAGGCTGAGGAACAGGTCCTGTGAAGCCCGGCAACCTGTCCGTAACGGACAAGGTGCTAAATCCTGCGGTATTACCGAGAGATGAGGATTTCTGAAGAAAATCGCGGCATTCGGTAATCGAGTGCCGTTTTTTTGAACCTGAGTGGACAGGTTCGCAGTGTCATCTTTTGGAGAATTATGCAAATAGGAGGAATTATCATGCAGAAAAGATTGTTTACATCCGAGTCCGTCACCGAAGGACATCCCGATAAGATCTGCGACCAGATCTCCGATGCAGTGCTTGACGCGATCCTTGCACAGGATCCCATGGCAAGAGTTGCCTGCGAGACTGCCTGCACCACCGGCATGGTGCTGTGCATGGGCGAGATCACCACATCCGCAAAGGTGGACATCCCGAAGATCGCGCGTCAGGTCGTTGTGGATATCGGCTACGACCGCGCAAAGTTCGGCTTTGACGGTCACACCTGCAGCGTGCTGACTGCCATTGACGAGCAGTCCCCCGACATTGCAATGGGTGTCAACCATTCCTATGACAGCGCGAAGGACGAGAAGGATACCGGTGCAGGCGATCAGGGCCTGATGTTCGGCTATGCGTGCAATGAGACACCGGAGCTGATGCCCATGCCCATTTCCCTTGCACACAAGCTCGCGCTCAAGCTCACCGAGGTGCGCAAGAACGGCACACTGCGCTATCTGCGTCCCGATGGCAAGTCGCAGGTGACTGTGGAGTATGATGAGAACGGCAAGCCCGTCCGCGTAGATGCAGTTGTCATTTCTTCTCAGCATTCCGCGGAGATCTCCACCGAGCAGATCCGCGAGGATATCAAGGAACTGGTTATTGATCCGGTCATTCCGGCAGAGCTGGTGGATGCGGATACCAAGATCTACATCAACCCCACCGGCAGATTTGTAGTCGGCGGCCCGCAGGGTGACAGCGGTCTGACCGGCAGAAAGATCATTGTAGACACCTACGGCGGCTATTCCAGACACGGCGGCGGTGCATTCAGCGGCAAGGATCCGACGAAGGTTGACCGTTCCGCAGCATATGCGGCAAGATACATTGCAAAGAACATTGTAGCCGCAGGACTTGCGGACAAGTGTGAGATCCAGCTTGCCTATGCCATTGGCGTAGCGCGTCCGGTTTCCGTTCTGGTGGATACCTTCGGCACGGGCAAGGTTTCCGATGAAAAGCTTGCCGGGGCAGTGAACAAGGTGTTCGACCTGCGTCCGCAGGGCATCATTGAGATGCTCGACCTGCGCCGTCCGCAGTACAGAAAGCTGGCTGCTTACGGACATTTCGGCAGAGAGAACATCGGCGTTGTCTGGGAAAAGACCGACAAGGCGGATGCGATCAAGGCTGCACTGGCTGAATAATGGAGTGCTCCCTCACGGATTGTGGGGGAGCTTTTTCTGGTATTCAGAAAATTTGCAAAAAAGAAAGAAATTTGAAAAAAGGGGTTGACAAAAGCGGGGAGATGTGGTATAATATATAAGTCGTCAGTAGTACGGCTTATGTAGGGGCGTAGTTCAACGGTAGAATAGGAGTCTCCAAAACTTTTGACGAGGGTTCGATTCCTTCCGCCCCTGCCAGCGCAGCGTCTGCGCAGTTAGACGCGTATGAAAGCTTCCGAGTGATCGGGAGC
>CALGTT010000019.1 GCA_937901485.1 uncultured Ruminococcus sp. | reverse complement strand
GGCGGTCTTATCCTTTGCCGTGAGCAGTTTGCCACCGCGATCGACAAGGCTATCTTCCCCGGCACACAGGGCGGTCCTCTGATGCACACGATTGCAGCTAAGGCTGTTTGCTTCGGCGAAGCTCTGAAGCCTGAGTTCAAGGAATACCAGAAGAGAATCATCGAGAATGCAAATGCACTGGCAGAAGGTCTGGTAAAGCGCGGCTTCAATCTGGTATCCGGCGGTACGGACAACCACCTGATGCTCGTTGACCTGCGTCCGTTCAACATCACCGGCAAGGAGCTGGAACACAGACTGGACGAGGTATATATCACTGTCAATAAGAATGCAATCCACAACGATCCCGAGAAGCCGTTTGTAACCAGCGGTATCAGAATCGGTACACCGGCTGTCACAACCAGAGGTCTGGGCGTTGAGGAAATGGAAATGATCGCTGAATACATCTACCTGTGCGCAACTGACTTTGAAAACAAGGCAGACGAGATCCGTGCAGGCGTGACTGCGATCTGCGAGAAGTATCCTCTCTATGAATAAGCGATAACTGTAAGGGGGCGGACGGAGGTGTCCGCCCTTTACTTGTAAAGAACGGAGGCAAACGATCATGAAAAACAGGAAATGGATCGGTACGCTTGTTTACGCTGCACTTTCACTGGTTATTGCAATTCTGTGGTTTGCGAAGTTTGATAACATTGCAATCGGTATCATTTTTACAGTGGTATCCGTGTTGATGCTTATCATCGCCATGTTGCAGATAATCGGAAAAATCGACTGATCCTGTAAGGAAAGAGAATGAACCGACAAAAACAATTCCTCAAAAAAATGAAGCAGTCCGGCATTCCGGCGGACGGACTTGTCACGGGGCATGTGATGAAGCACCCCTATCCGGCGGAGCATCAAACGGAAATAAGGGAGGAATAGTATGGGACTTGATCTGTACATTGAAGCGCAAATCAAAGAAAAGAAAACCGGACGTATTATCTCGAATTTCTATAAAGACGGCATCGATACATTTGGAAAGAAAGCAGAGAACGGCTTTTATGAAATCTGCTGGTGGTGCAGCTGGATGTTCTGTGACATACGTCAAGGGATGATCGACATCTGCAACAGGCATCTGGGAACGTCATACACCGATCAGGATTTTGATATTCCTGTTCCGCAGTCGGCTTTGCGTGAAATTTATGCATTACTTGTAAAGCGTTGTGTCTTGTCAGAAGATGAGGCAATTGATGTGATTCCAGATGATGTTGAATGGATGCATCGGTTGTCCTATGAGAAAATGAATCTTGAGAATGCGAACAAATTGCATGATGTGATTTCTGTTCTGCAAAGTATTACTTTTGAAAATAATTCCTGCGGATATGTGGAACATATTCCTGACGAACAGGATAAAAAGGCATTTGAGGATAATCCGCAGGCATATGATTTCGAGTTCAATATCAGTAATTCCTATTGAGAAAGAGGTGACATACTATGCGTTTGTCTGGCAAGAAAGAGCACAATGATTTTCTTGATGTGAAAATTGAGAAGCTTGTTGAATGGCATGAGCCAAATGGAGAAGGCTGCATTGTATCCGACAGAATCACGAAAGACGGATTGAAAGTAGGATATATGTACCGTGAATCGCCGGATGATGGTGTGCCGGACAGCGGCTGGCGTTTCATGGCAGGTGATGAGGATGAAGCGTATATGAACGATGCGGACAATCACCATATCTTCTCCATCAACACACTCTGCAATTATGACAGAGATGTTATTCCGTATATTCATTCTGAAATCGGAAGTGCCTATATTCGCACCGGAAGCAATACATTTGAAGCCGATGATGGAAGTAAACCCATTTTTATTGAGAAACAGGATACATAAATTCTGAGTAACTATTCACTCCCCCACATCATCTGCCCAACAAACAATGAAAGCATAGCATC
>CALGTT010000018.1 GCA_937901485.1 uncultured Ruminococcus sp. | reverse complement strand
CGGCATGAGGTCACGGCGATTCATCCCGACAGAAAGATCGTGGCAGTGAAAAATCTGGAAACCGGCGAGGAATTTGAGGAAAGCTACGACAAGCTGATTCTCTCCCCCGGTGCAAAGCCCACCACTCCGCCGTTTCCGGGACTGGACAGTGAAAAGCTCTTCACGCTCCGCACCGTGGAGGACACCTTCCGCATCAAGGAATACATCCGTGAGTATCAGCCGAAATCCGCAGTTTTAGCGGGCGGCGGCTTTATCGGACTGGAACTGGCAGAAAATCTGCGTGAGCTGGGCATGGATGTGACCATCGTGCAGAATCTGCCGCAGCTCATGACACCGTTTGACTCCGACATGGCGGCGTTCATTCACAGCGAACTGCGCTCCCACGGCGTGAAGCTGGCACTGAACCGGACGGTGGAAGGCTTCGCAGAACGAGACGGCGGTATTGACGTGCTGCTGAAAGATGCACTTCCGATTCATGCGGATATGGCAGTCCTTGCCATCGGTGTGACACCGGACACGGCTCTTGCAAAGGATGCGGGACTGGCACTCGGCATCAAGGGCAGTATTCTCGTAAACGACCGCATGGAAACCTCCGTTCCCGATATTTACGCAGGGGGGGATGCGGTGCAGGTGAAGCATTTCGTCACGGGCGAAGATACCCTGATTCCGCTGGCAGGTCCGGCAAACAAGCAGGGGCGGATCATTGCGGACAACATCTGCGGTCTGGACAGCCGGTACAAGGGTTCTCAGGGCAGCAGTATTCTGAAAGTGTTCGATCTGACCGCCGCAGTCACCGGCATCAACGAAACGCAGGCAAAAGCTGCCGGCATTGACGCGGATTATGTGATTCTCTCCCCTATGAGCCACGCAGGTTACTATCCCGGCGGCAAAATGATGACCATGAAGGTGCTGTTTGAAAAAGGCACGTTCCGTCTGCTGGGTGCACAGATCATCGGATATGAAGGGGTTGACAAGAGAATCGACGTACTGGCAACCGCCATCCGTGCGGGAATGAATGCGGTAGATCTGAAAGACCTTGATCTCGCCTACGCACCGCCGTATTCCTCCGCCAAGGATCCCGTGAACATGGCAGGCTTCATGATTGACAATA
>CALGTT010000017.1 GCA_937901485.1 uncultured Ruminococcus sp. | reverse complement strand
TCATCTGCTGCGTCTCTATTATCGGAAGCACCAGTTCAAACTTCACCTTTTCGCCGCAGAGAGCTTCCACTTCCTCGAACATCTCGTGCGGAACTTCCTGGGACTCGAATGTGAACTTCTTCTTGCCGATCTCTGCCTGAATGCCGCTAATGAAAGCGACCATCTTCTTGATCTCCTCATGACCTGTCATGATGGCATCGAGCATGGTCTTTTCATCCACCTCGTTTGCACCTGCTTCGATCATAACGATCTTTTCCGCAGAGCCTGCAACCGTCAGGTTCAGGTCAGTCACTGCACGCTGTTCCTGTGTGGGGTTGAGTACGATCTCACCGTTTACCAGACCTACACTGATGCCTGCGATCGGGCCGTTCCACGGAATGTCGGAAATGGAGATCGCGATGGAGGTTGCGATCATGCCTGCGATCTCAGGAGAGCAGTCAGGATCTACTGCCAGTACGGTCATTACAACGGAAACGTCGTTGCGCATGTCCTTCGGGAACAGCGGACGGATCGGTCTGTCCACCATTCTGGAAGTCAGGATCGCCTTTTCGGACGGCTTGCCCTCACGCTTGGTGAAAGAACCGGGGATTCTGCCAACGGAGTAGAGTCTTTCCTCATAGTCCACGGACAGCGGGAAAAAGTCAATGCCGTCACGGGGCTTTGCAGATGCGGTGACATTTGCCATCACAACAGTCTCACCGTACTGTACCCAGCAGGAGCCATTGGACAGCTCGCATGTCTTGCCGGTCTCTACGGTCAGCGGTCTGCCTGCATAGGTCGTCTCAAACTTTCTGTAATTTTCAAACATACATGTTCCTCCTTTGTGCCAGACAGCGTTTTTTAGCAAAAAACCCTGCCCCCGCATTTGCGGAGGTACGGTCAGATGCTAATGTACCGCTGCTGACGCATGATTCGTGATTTACTTATAAGGAAAGGCAGAGGGGATGCCCCACTGCCTTCCTGATCCGCAATTACTTACGGATACCCAGCTTTGCAATGATTGCACGGTATCTTTCGATGTCGTTCTTCTTCAGATAAGCCAGCAGGTTTCTTCTGCGGCCGATCATCTTCAGCATACCTCTTCTGGAGTGATGATCCTTCTTGTGCACCTTCAGGTGTTCAGTCAGGTCATTGATGCGACGAGTCAGGATCGCGATCTGTACCTCGGGAGAACCTGTATCGGTCTCATGAGTACGGTTGTTCTCGATCACAGCTGTCTTTTCTTCCTTACGCAGCATTTATTTCACCTCTTTGAAAATGTAGTTTTCCGCAACATAGAGTGGGGCAGGTAAATCTCCCGAATGCGGGCGTAACCCCCATTCCAAGTACACGGAACATTACTATTATAGCACAAAACTTTTTGTTTGTAAAGAGTTTTTTCAAAAAAATTATGAAGATTTCTGAAATTTTTCAGGTCAGGAGATCACCTTTCCCTTGCCCTTGCTCTGCTTCTTGGCTTCGACGGGCTTTTCCTTGCCGCCCTGATCCTCGAAAACGTTTTCGCCCTGACTCTGACCGTGCAGCATTTCGGGGTTGACCTCGCCGCGCTGTGCATAGTAGGGATTGATAACGTATTTCTGGATGATCGGATAGCAGTTGAACACGATCACAAAGCCCACAAAGGACAGCGGCATGAACGGCCAGACAAACGCCATGATATAGGGGAAAAAGATGCTCAGCAGGATGAACGCGCCAAGTACAAGTGCAGCGATCACGAGCGTGATAAGATTCTGCTTGAGCGCGATGCAGCTCAGCGCAAGGGAGTTTTTGAGGATATTCTTCATGCTCAGATCGGTGGAAACGATCATGAGGTAGGCATAGAAGCTCATGAGCAGAACAGCAATGCCAACGCTGAAGCTTGCAACCAGCAGCACATAATACATCGTCGGGGATGCACCCGCTTCCTTTGCGCCTTCGATCATCAACGGGTAGACGTACAGACCGGCAGAGAGAGAGATGCCAATAAGGACATCGAGCAATCCCATCACACATGCCTGCTTAAAGCAGCTGCGGAAAGTCTTTTTAAAGGTATCGAACAGGAACTGCGGCTTTTCAAGCGTGAAATTCCGCAGGATCTTCGTACATCCTGCCAGATACGGTCCGAGGAGAACGGCAGAAAGCAGTGCAAGTGCACCGGCAATGCCGAACGCCAGCGCAGGATTGCTGCCGATCAGAAAATAGAGTGCTGCCGCCGCGCCGATCATCGGCAGGGCAAGTGTCATCAGGAGCATATTCAGCTCAATGAGCTTCCAGAATTTTCTGCCCGTCAGCTCCCAGAACCGGAAAAACGGCTTCTTTTTGGGGGCATCCTTTGCAATGCCGACACCGGAGTTTTCATAGTTTCCGAAAAGTCCCATAAATTTCATCCTTTTCTTTTATTTTTCCCATCATCCCGCCATCCATTCCAGATACACCGGATAGGCAGTTTTCAGCCAGATACACTGTACGCCGCCCGAAAGTGTCAGAAACACCGCTGTCACCAGAAAGCGGAGCATGTACAGGCGCAGCGGCGGCAGTTCCTCACTGCCGTTCAGGGTATGGCGGAACAGCGCGGAGGAAAAGCGGATCGCCTCACGCGTGCCGATGAGAAACAGAAACGTTCCCGTCAGTGCGCAGGGCACGGCAAAGAGGATTGCCGTCAGAAATCCGGCGATCCCCTGCAGCATGTAAATATCACAGAGCACTGCACCGAGGGCTGTCCCACGCCAGAGCAAAAGCCCGAATGCAAGCGGTTTCCCGACGACTGATGTTCCGGAAAGTCCCGTGCAGAGCAGCCAGAACAGCGGTATGCCGCACAATTCCAGCAGGCTTCTGCCCGCGCTGTACGCCGCCATATCCGTCCCCATCCCCTGCCGCAGCAGCGGATTGTGGCAGATGTCCGGCGCAGGCACAAAGGCATTCAGGATACTGCCGACAGCCGCGCCGAGGCACAGTGTCAGCAGAAGTGCCGCTGTGATGGGATCGCTTATGGTTTCGGGGGTGCTTCCTTGTTTCATGCACATCAACTCCTTAATGCAGTCTATGTGCATGTCCGTTAGTTTATGCTACTTGGAAAGCTCGTAGGCACGCTTGGTGCAGGCTGTGCAGGCTGCATCCACGGTCTTTTCAAGTTCTCCGGCATAGATCTTGTCAAGTCCTGCAAGCGTTGTGCCGCCGGGAGAGGATACCATGCGGATCAGTTCTTCGATCGTATAACCGGAATCCGTCAGCATTTTCGCAGAGCCGATGAGACTCTGGGCAAACAGCGGAAGTGAAGTTTCCGGCGCAATGCCCTCCTTTGCGGCATAATCCACAAAAGCCTTTGCAAAAAGATAGATAAATGCAGGGCTGGAGCCGTTCACAGCAATGACCTCTTTCATCTTATTCTCCGGCAGGACAGCGGTCGTGCCGCAGGAATCGAAAATGCGGCAGACAACGGCAAATTCCTCCTCCGTGGTCGGCTCACATTTCGCCAGTGCCGTTGCACCTGCACCGAGGAGCAGAGGGGTATTGGGCATCACGAGAACGACCTTTGCTTCGGGAATGGTCTTGCTGCGGATGTACTCCGCGGTAATGCCGGCAGCAATGGACACAAGAACCGTATCCGGTGTGACTGCCGGAGCGAGGTCTGCAAGTACGGCATCAAACATCTGGGGCTTGACTGCCAGAAAGACATACTTACACTGTTCCAGCACTTCCCTGCCGGATGCACAGGCGGAGATGCCATATTCCGCAAGACGCTGGAGCTTTTCATTATCGGTGTCAAAGGCAGAAACAGAAAGTTCACTGCCGAACGCGCTTTCCGCCGCGCCCTTCATGATCGCAAAGCCCATATTGCCTGCGCCGATAAATCCAACAGTAATTTTTGACATAATCGTCACCTTTCCTTTCAAAAAAATGCTTACTTTTATTATACAACAAAGTGCATAAAAAAGCAAGCATTTTTTATAATGGTAGTTCGTAAAAGCTAAAACCTGATGGTATTCTTTCATCTGAATAGGCAAGAAGAGTTGTCCCCCTCCGCCGCAAAGCGGGGAGGGATATGCGGGGGGGCTGCGCCCCCGAATCCCGCTTTTTCATTCAATATTCAGATTCTACATAGTAATAGTTTACAATTCAGCTTCTCGCTGCGCGGACTGCACCCATGCGCTGATAGGCAACAAGTGCTGCCGGAAGAATCAGCATGAGCAGCGGAATATCCGCGGCAAGCTCCAGTACATTTTTGGCTGTTCTGGCGATGACCGCTGTCCCGTATGCCTCCGCAGGAATAAAACCATAGTGCAGATTGAGCGCGGTATTCAGCAGCAGATTGATGATGACCACATCGAGGAGTCTTGCGATCACTGCGCGAATACACAGCACGATCGTGCTGCTCTGCCGTTTCAGAAAGCGGAGCTGCGGATCTGCGCGGTGGTACAGGCAGATGCCGTAGATCAAGCCCTGCAAACCGGCAACAAGTACATACGCCGGGAAAAAGCCGCCGTCGGGCTTGGCAATAAAGCCCACGATATCACAGAGCATTCCGGCGACCAGTCCGACGGACGGGCCGAACAGCATACCGATGACAGCAATGGCAAGGAATGCAAAGTTGATCTTGAACAGCGCAAGATTAATAGAAAACATTTCCAGCACCATGGAAACGGCGATGAAAAGTCCGGTGATCAGCACCGTGCGGACATTGCGGAACTCCTTGAAAGACGTTCCGAACATAGAAAAAAAGCTCATCATATAACCTCCTTTATGCGAGCCATGACAGCTTCGTGCATAATTCAAGGCTATGAGAGCTTCAAATTACACATTCAGCGGGATGCGAGATCTGTACCGCAAGGCAAAGCCTTTTCGTCCGGTCAACAACTCCCCGTTTGACCGGCACTTAACGCACAGATTTCTACTCTGTATGATCATCAGTCACCCGCCCGCGGATGCGGACGGGAGCTGTTATTTTTGATTAATATGCTGTTTCTGTCAGGATGTCATATCTTGCATCATCGAACGGCTTGTTCATAGCAAGACCTTCGTGCAGGTCGATGTCATAAACCTTGCCATCCTTGAAGCCAACGATTCTGTTGCCGATGCCCTGCTCAAGCAGCTCAACTGCATGGTAACCCAGCTCTGTTGCAGCAATACGGTCGCGAACAGTCGGAGAACCGCCGCGCTGTACATGTCCCAGAACAGTTGCTCTTGATTCGATGCCGGTCATTTCCTGAATGGTTCTTGCGATATTCTCCACCTGACCTACGCCCTCGGATACTACGATGATGAAATGATTCTTGCCCTTGGAATCGCGGGTACGGATCATCTTGGCAGCGATCTTGTCCAGATCATAGGGACGCTCCAGTGTCAAAGCCGCTTCTGCACCAACAGCCATTGCTACGTTTACAGCAATAAAGCCTGCGCGTCTGCCCATTACCTCTACAACGGAGCAGCGAGCGTGGGACTGTGTGGTATCGCGGAGCTTGTCGATCATTTCCATTGCAGTATTCATAGCGGTATCATAACCGATGGTATACTCTGTGCACTGGATATCGTTGTCAATTGTACCGGGGATGCCGATGCAGGGGATGCCGACAGAGGACAGGTCGCCTGCGCCGCGGAAAGAACCGTCGCCGCCGATGACTACCAGACCTTCAATGCCCAGTTCCTCACAGACCTCCTTGCCCTTCATAACACCTTCCATGTTGCGGAATTCAGGGCATCTTGCAGTATACAGACAAGTACCGCCTCTCTGGATGATACCGGAAACGCTTCTTGCAGTCATATCAAAGTATTCACGCTCCAGAAGACCAACATAACCCTTCTGAATACCTACTACCTCCATGCCCTTTGCCAGTGCTGCGCGTGCAACAGCTCTGACAGCAGCGTTCATGCCCGGAGCGTCGCCGCCGCTGGTTAAAACACCGATTTTCTTCATATCATACATTCTCCATTCTGCATATGCAAAAATATTTCTACTCTTATATTTTACAACATTTAGAGGCTGATGTCAAGCCTTTTTTTACTTATCTAACCCAAATTATAAGTAATTTTTGGATTATCACCATGTTTTCCTGAAGCAAGTCATTGCTTTTTGAATCTTTTCACCATGCCTTATCCATGAACAGCCGGAATACAGCCAATATGATCCGGCGGAAAGCATGTGCAGAGCTGATGGTAGGAGGCTTCCGTGATCTGTATGCGCAGTCGTTTTCTGGGAAAGACATACTGCTTGCGGTCGGTCAGGTAGAGGATCACATCCGTGTCACCCGTATATGCTGCACAAAGCTGCGCGGCATGTTCAAACTCCGCAAGCCTGCTGCTGTCGAGCTTGATGCATAGCTGCATCTGGCGGAACATTTGGGGGAAATCCTCCTGTGCGCGGATGCTTTCGGCAAGCACGGAAACTTCGTCCTCCCTGCGGGAGATCCTGCCGTTGACATAGAGTATGGCATCCGGACGAAGCCGCTGCACAGAAATGGCGTAAAGGCGCGGAAACACAACGATATCGATGATGCCGTCCGCGTCCTCCGCAGTTACAAAGCACATTTCTTCGCCGCCCTTGGTGCGGTGCTTCTTGATGCTCTGCGCGGTGCACAGAAGCTTCACCTCCTGCTTGTCCGAGACATTTCTGCCCTTGTCCGCGGTGAGACGGCTGATGGGATCGCAGTGCAGAAGCTCCCTTACATGCCGCAGTCCGTCCATGGGATGACCGGACAGATACATGCCGGCGGCTGCCTTTTCCATCTGGAGTCGGGCAGTAAGGTCGAAATCCTCCGCAGGCGGGATCACGAGGTCGGAGGCATCGCTCATCTGTGCATCCCCGAACAGGCTCATCTGCCCCTCCATTGCCTGATCGCCGCTGTTCACTGCATCCATGACCTGCTCATAAGCAAGGAGCATCTGGCGGCGGTTGCAGTCAAGTCCGTCGAGTGCGCCTGCCTGTATCATGGGTTCGAGGGCGCGTTTGTTCATGCCGTGCGCGGACATGCGGCGGCAGAAATCCACAAAGCCCGTGAATCTGCCGTTCTGTCGGCGTTCGCTGACCATTTTGTCGATCAGCCCCTTGCCAAGACCGCGGATAGCGAGCAGTCCGAAATGCATCCGATTGCCGTCACAGACAAAGCTCCACTCCCCCACGTTCACATCGGGCGGACAGATCTCCACGCCGGCGGCGCGGCATTCCTCAAGGTAGCTCATGAGCTTCGGGGCATCGGAGATGACACTGGTCATGAGGGCTGCCATGTATTCGGGAAAGTGATTGCATTTGAGGTACGCCGTCTGGTAGGCAAGCAGCGCGTAGGCGGCGGCATGGGATTTGTTGAAGGCATAGGAAGCAAAGCTTTCCATCTGGTCAAAGA